>NZ_JBHSHQ010000059.1:0-39802 GCF_042652985.1 Ruoffia tabacinasalis
TATTAAGTTTGATCAATGAGAGACTGGTGAAACATTGTATAGTATTTTACACAGGATTATGGACTTGACTTTTTTTTCCCTTCTTAGCTGTCTCTCTTTTATCCATTTATTTATTGTAGAAACACTTCTATCAAATTCATTTGCAATATCATTTATATTTTCTCCTTTTTCAATTCTTTTTATGATAAATAACTTTGTTTTATTATTATATTTATTTCTTTTCATCAGAATCCCCCTCGTAAACTCATATTATTGATACCGAATTTCTTTTCCTAATATTCATAATTCAAATTAAAAAAAGGTATCTTTAAAATACCTTTTAATCATCCAAAGAAACATAACTATAAAACAATTTCTTTTCACTAATTTTCATAGTATTACTGCAATGCGGACTTATTTTCCACTCGCTCTAGCAAAGCTTCAACAGATTATTACACTATGATTTTTCAAACCTAATCTTTGCCAAGTTAGCATATACTAACAGATAATAAATAGGAACGAAATAAACATACAAAACAGCTCCAAGTTGGTTTTCTGTACTTTGGATCATTTTTTTGATGTCTTCATCTTCTTACTTTCTTAACCAATTAAACACGTATTCTCCTTAATTTTCCCGTAGAGCTGTGCTAATATTTATAAGAATGTAATTGTTACTTTAGAAAGGAGTTCGATTGAGTGCAACATTTATTACTAGGGGTTGAAGGTGTTCTTACCTTTATCTCACCGTGTTTACTGCCGATGCTTCCAATCTATATCGCCTACTTAACCGGCCAGACAGACAAAGATTCTGACAAGCAAAAAACGTCTCTTCTACTTCAAGCTATCTTTTTTGTCCTAGGTTTCACGATTGTCTTTATACTAATGGGCATATTCGTCACAACAATCGGGCGGTTTGTACTAATTAATCGCACACTGATTCATTTTATTGCGGGGTCGTTTATGATACTCCTTGGAATTGATTATCTGTTTGGGAACCCAGTTATGAATCGATTGAATATTATGCCTGGCAGTTCCTTAAAACAATCGAACTCTTTTGTGTTTGGTATGATTTTCTCACTTACTTGGACACCTTGTGTCGGGACTTTTCTAGCTAGTGCCCTCTCGTATGCCGCAACCTCTAGCTCTTACCTTGAGTCAGTGACCTTATTATTGAGTTTTTCTTTTGGCTTAGGCATTCCATTTATCTTGAGTGCTTTATTACTTAACGAAATGAACCACGTACTCACGTGGATCAAACAACATTACCGAATCATTCAAACTGTGTCCGCTTTATTTTTAATTGTTATGGGGATTTCGACGATGTTCGGTTGGTTGGAAATGGCTTTAATTTATCTTAGTTAGGAGTAATTATGAAAAAAATCTATCTATATTTAATCGGGTTTGTTGCACTGTTTGCCGTTGCTTTTATTATCTATCAAAGCAACCTCGACAGTCCTGCTGTCTCAGAGGATTTGACCGAAGAACACTTAGTTGTCGAATCTGTCGAATCTGTCGAATCAGTTGAATCAAGTAGCGAAAGTGAGGAAGCACCTACCAACTCTACGTCAGTTTCTGAAGTTTCTGAGGGGTCTGTTGAATCAGAGAGCGAAAGCCAGCTAGTCTGGCAAGGTCCATCAACAACTTACGCTGATAGTGATGGGGATATTATTCGACTTTCACAAAATCTTGGCAAACCAACTATTGTTAACATCTGGGCTTCATGGTGCCCTCCTTGTCGTGACGAGATGCCTTACTTTGAAACGTCTTATCAAGAACATGGTTCAGATATTAATTTTGTAATGTTAAATGCTTTAGAAAGCCGCCCAACAGAAACGAAACAAGCAGCTTTAGAGTTCGCTGATGAGATGAACTTGTCAATGCCGATTTACTTCGACAATAACGCAAGCAATCAAATCGAATTCGCTGCGAACATGTTACCTCTCACGGCTTTGTTAGATGCTGATGGCGAAGTGATTGAAGTCGTGCGAGGCCAAGTCTCGCCTGCTAAATTAAAGCAACTTATCGCAAAAGTATCATAATAAAAAACCATCTAGTCTCTGATGTTTAGACTAGATGGTTTTTTGTTGAGTTGGGGCAACTTGCGACAAATGGATACACGGTTTGGCGTGAGTAAAGCCCGACTCTCTTTTAATTCTACACTTTCTCCAAGTACTTCTTAAACAACGCATCATAACTTTGACCAAATCGAGGTTCGACAATACGGTACTCCCTCGGTAGTTCAATATCTTTAACTACGGCGATACTCCCTAAGGTTTCAGCATTTTTCATTGTTGGGATGTACAATTTGTAACCTAGAATATCTGCAATTAATTGTGGGAAAGCATCTAGTTCTGTTACGCCACCGACTAAACCAATCGCACTAAAATCAGCAAGTTCTTCTAGTGCACTCACATTGTGCTTAATATTGAAGATCATTCCTAGGATAATCGAGAACAACACTGATTCCCTTGAACTCACACGAGTTAAGGCAAATAAATTTCCTGTCGCTCCTTCATCCCAAATAGGTGCGCGCTCGCCATTAAGATACGGTACAAAGACACTCTCTGACTGAGGACGCTGAGCTGCGATGCGATTTAATTCTTCAAAATCGCTATTGAATATTTTGTTAGTCCATGACAAGACATCTGCCCCATTATTACTTGGTAGACCAATTAAGTATTGGTCCTTTTTAATATGATAGGCAAAGTTTTGGTACAGGTTATTTAATTGCGGTTGGTTATTAATGACACGAACGGCGTGACTCGTCCCAATTGAAAGGACAGCGACATCATCGAGATCACTAAAGACATAGTTCGATGAGATTCCATCTGAAGTCCCGATTGTCACTGAAACTTCTGCATTAAACAGCGTATCCATCGCTTTTGCATTGTAATCCACCGCTTCAATTCTTGGTAACTCACTTGTTTCTAAACCAATGTCGGCTAAGGTTATCGCATCCCAAGTTAGCGATTCTAAGTTTAATAATCCGCTACTTGAAGCATTACTAATATCAATCACCCATTCACCCGTTAATCGGTAGAATAGTAAATCTTTTAAAGAACTGACCCGTTTACCCTTTTCATATACACTTAATAATTTAAAGTACGGATTCATACTATGGATGGGTGTTCCAGTTCGGTTGTACTGAATCGTTAATGCTTCGTTGCTTTGCTTTTTAATAATTTCAGCTCCGCGAGTATCTGCCCAAGTCAAGACGCCTCCTGATAACGTACCGTCCTCATTGATTAACTGAACACTATGCATGGCTGTTGTGAGGATGATTTCTAATTGCTCTACTTCATTTACGATAATTAAATGTTTGATGCCATCCAACACATTGTCCCAAATTTCTTCAAAATCCATTTCAAAAATCGTGTCGTCTTGATTAATATTTAAATGTGGGTATTTCACCATATCGACAACTTGGTAGTCAGAATTAAATAAATTAATTTTGATATTCGTTGTACCGATGTCGACACTTGCTATAAATTCGCTCAATATTCCTTATGCCCCCCAAAGTTATAGCGCATGGCCGATAGGACTTGGTTTGAGAATGGTAGCTCCGTTAATGACGCATTTCGTTTCATTAGTGATAAAGAAATAACCGGTGTTGGGACTTCTTCTTGTAAAGCTTCGCCAACCATCCATTTTGCTTCGCCTGAGGCATGCACTTTCTGATTAAATTGTGTGAGTTGCGTATCTTTTGCTAACTCTTCATGAATATTATCCATTAATGCAGATTCAATAATCGATCCGTAGCTCCAATTGTGTGTAACTTGACTTAAGTCAAAATCAAATTGCTTTTGTGTATTTAAAAGCTCTAAACCTTCTGCGATTGCTTGCATCATACCATATTCAATCCCATTATGGACCATTTTTAAATAATGTCCACTTCCAGGTTCTGGGTAAAAATCAATCTCGATGTCGGCTTTTTTGAAGTCTCCTTTTAAATCATTCATTGTGACTTTAGTAGGCTCTCTAGCGGGTAATAGTAGAAAGATAATATTCTGCTTTTCTACTACTAAAAGTTCCTGAATACAAGCGATATAAGTCAGTTTGTTATCCACATATATCTCAGACATATTAGGATTGATGTCGAAACCATTAATTACCTTTCCTTGTTTAACTCATTGAATTTCTGAAAGAAAGCATTCAACACAAAGCGTACACGGTCGGTAGTAACGCTGAGAAAAACTGAATCTTCAAAGGTCGTTTTCTGAGTTTCATTTTTATACTTGCGCCAAAGTCTTTTAGCAGATTATTCAATGACTAAATGATTTCTAATTGTCTTGTTAGATACGTCAGCTTTTTGAGCAATTTCTTTACTTGGGACAAACTGTTTCTTATGTTCAAATAAAAATTGCACAATTTGTAACTCTACATTATTTAGTTGTGTATGATTCATATATATTCGACTCTCTCTAATTTCTTTATTTATATTTTTTTAAATTCTTCACCTACCATTCTAACAATCTTTATAAAAGTATTATTATAAAATTGTATTATTTTTGCGTTAAGTAAAGTGTATGCCTTACAAACGGCTCTGTAAAGGTTTTCATAAACTGTCATTTTCCACTATGAAGTGGAACTTTTTATCTAAGACTTGTCATTACCTCTTTCAACCGGATTTAATTGCATAATAAAATAACCCTAAGATAAGTCAAAGTCAAAATAAAATCCCCACTAAAGTATTTCACTCTAGTGAGGTTTCTGATTATCTACTCTTCAATTTTTCTTGTTTTCTAAGCCGTCTGGCTGTGATTTCATTTTCAATTAATTTAACGACCATGAAGCCAAGCACAATAGCACCTGCGGTCCATAACACGTCCATCATATAGTTCATACCGGCCATGTAATTCTCCTCCACTACCGAGCGAACGGCCATATAAGCAGCTCCTCCGGGGACAAGTGGCACAATGGCTGGTGTGTTTAAAGTGATGACTGGTAGGCGTAATTTTCTAGATAAGACGATACATATTAACCCAATCACAACGGATCCTACAAAATTCGATATCGCTAAGTCGTCAATGGCGCGGTTAATCGCCCAGAAACTCACCCAGCCTAAGGTTCCCGCCAATCCCCCAAAGAAAATCCCTCTTCGAGGACCATTTAAAATAATTCCAAAAGATACACTGGCTATAAAACTAAAGATAATTTGTTCAATAAATTCAGTCATTCGCTAACCCCTTAAGAAAACCATTGTAAAGTCATCGCAATACCAATACCGATGACCGTAGAGATTAAAATCGCTTCAACTACACGAACCATACCGGTCAGTAAATGCCCTTCGAATAAGTCTCTCATTCCGGAAGTGATAGCTAGACCGGGAACAAGTGGCATAATACAACCGATAATTAAACTGTCCAAATTAGCGACAAACCCCATTCGGTAACATAGAACTGAGGCGATTGATATCAAGAAGGAAGCTGTTAAATCATTGATGAATTTCATCTCTGTTCGGACATAAATACGGTTAGATGTGAAGTAACCAAGTGACCCGATAATAAAAGCCGTTAAAACATCACTATAAGTCCCACCGAGTAAAAGCATTAATGATAAACTCGCTAAACCAGCCGCAAGCATTCGGTAATATTTATTAAATTCAGGTGTTTGTAAATCCACTGATTGCAGTGCTTTATACAAATAAATCAAAGAAATTTTATCTTCAGCATACATACGTGAATATCGATTCGTCGCATCAATTTTCTCTAAATTAATTGAACGATTTCGAGCTTGAGTCATTTGAGACGTCGACTCATCATTAATACTCATAAAAATTCCGGTCGCAGTCACATAGCTTTCCGTGTCGAATTTCTTACTATTTTTTGCAATTCTTTGCATCGTATCTTCTACACGATAGGCTTCTGAACCCGATTCCATCATAATTCGTCCTGCAAGTAAGGTTGTTTTTAGCAGTAAATTTTTATTATCCATCAAGATCACCTCTTAGTATAAAGGATAACATAAAATCCAATACTTGCATTAGAACTCGCTTTAATTTTTAAGAGAGGTCACTTCCACTGATTCCTGATGCGTATTCTCTTGGGTATCTTTTTCCGCCAATAGTCGCAAACCATTAAGAATGACTAATATTGTTGAGCCTTCGTGAAAGACGACTCCCATCGGCAAGTCAAGAATTCCAATAATATTTAATATGACGAGTATCACAATCACAGAAATTGAGAAGAGGATGTTTTGTTTAATGATGCGATTCAATTTCCCGCTAAGTTCATAACTATAGAAAAGTTTGGCTAAGTTATTCTTAACAATGACAACGTCAGCCGATTCCATAGCAACAGAAGAACCAGAACCCATCGCAATACCAATATCCGCTCCGGCAAGCGCTGGCGCATCATTAATACCATCGCCAATCACCCCAACGACGTGGCCCGCTTGATGTTCCGTTTGCACACGTTTGATCTTATCTTCAGGTAAGCAGGATGCTTGGAATGATTTAATGCCGACTTCGTCTGAAACCAGTTTCGCCACTTTGGGATTATCACCGGTAATAAGTTGTACGTCGACTCCTTCTTTTTGAAATTGCCCAACAGCGTATTTTGCTTCACTGCGCACTTGGTCTGCTAGCACGAAGTAGCCGACAATCTCTTGCCCTTGACCAACGAAGATCGTTGTATAGCCTTGTTCAACTTGCTTACGGTAACCATTGGGATCATTAAATGTGTCAAAGTAAGACGGTTTCCCTACGACAATATCGCCTTTTTGCATACCGACGGCAACAATCTCTTCAACCATTTCATTTTGGTCCACACTATCGAGGGATAAATCGCTGTATGATGTACTAATGGCTTCCGCTATCGGATGGCTAGACGTCTGTTCCATAAAGACGACTTCTTTCAGAATCCGTTCGGGCACTTGATAGTCCACCACTTTGAATTCTCCAAACGTTAATGTCCCCGTTTTATCAGAAAGTAAAATATCCATGGTGTTCAAGGCTTCCATCGCTGCCCCACCTTTGAATAGAATCCCATTCTTAGCCCCATTACTAATCGCCGATAAAGTTGCTGGTGTGGCTGAGGCTACTAATGCACACGGACTGGCAACTGTGAGTAGCACCATCCCGCGATAAAAGGCATCCTGAAATGACATTGATCCAATCAGCATTAATAATATGATAAAGACCGGTACTGCAAGCAAGACACCAATGACATATTTTGATTCGAGTCGGTCAATCATCCGCGATATTTGCGACGGACGACTTTGAGCTTCTTCAACCATTCGTACAATATTTGAAAAGACGGTTTCTTTGCTTGTTTTACTGACTGTGAGGTAGATAGAATTCCCTTCATTAATTGTCCCCGCAAAGACTTCTTCACCTTTGTCTTTCTCGACAGGTAAGGATTCCCCTGTTAAAGCCGCTTCATTGACAGTTGTTGTTCGGTCAAGGTAGCCATCGATGGGTAGTTGAGCCCCTTTCGCTACCACAACAACTTCTCCAATGCTTAATTGAGACGTTGGCACCTCAACGACATCGCCATTTTCCTTTAATAATTGGGCTGTATCAGGCACCTGCCCCATGAGTTCCTCAATCGCTCTAGTCGATTTATTCATTGCGAAATCTTCTAAGAATTCTGCACCCGCGAAGATGAATAGGAGCATCGCTCCTTCAGATTCATAACCAATCAACAAAGCACCAATAGCAGCGAGTACCATTAATAAATCGACATTCGGTGATTTATCTTTTAAAGTTTCAATGACCGCATCTTTGGTCGCAAAGAAACCTAAGAAAAAGATTGCTGCATAAAAGAACAGGCGACTTAGAACTGGATTCGTAAATGAAATAAAACCTAACACTAGTAAAATAGTACCGATTAACAGAAATTGACCTTCACGTTGTTTTAAAATGTAAGACATCATTTTTAACACATCCATTTCTTATAATAAAATTTTATACCATGTATCTATTATACACTAAAACACCCTAAGAATGTCGTCTTTTAGGGTGTTTGGACCATTAATTTATTGTTCGCTATATAGTAATAATTCATCTACATCGACTATTTTAATTTTCTTGGGCGTTAATTGTTCGATTAACCCTGCTTGTTCAAGTTCCTTGAATTTTCGACTGATTGTTTCTGGTGTTGTTCCTAAGTATGAAGCGATATCTTTTCGCGTCATTTCTAACTCAATGATTTGTTCTGAAGCTGGGCCTACTACATTTTCAGCTAGAAACATTATCAATCGGTTTCCGACCTGGTCTTCGGCCACTTTAACCGTTTGTCTTTCTGAACTTTCAAGCCGTTGCGACATTTCTGCGAGTAGTTTCATTGTTATGGTTGGGTAATTCGTTAAGAATGCTTGGATATCTGCTTGACCAATCGTACAGACTACAGTGTCTTGAGTTGCTTGAGCATAGGCTTCGTGGACGCCGCCAGGGTTAAAAATCGTCCACTCTCCCATGAAATCTCCGGGGTGTAGAATGCGAATTAGTTGTTCTTTTCCTGATTCAGATAATAGAAAGATTCGGACTTTCCCTCGATTCACTATATATAAGGTATCGTCTTTTTCTTGCGCTCGGAATAAATAATCACTTCGTTTAAACACTTTTGTCGTCGCTCGCTCTGCTATCTCATCCATCGCATCGTCTTCTAAATGATTAAAAATCGGCACGAGGCGAATGCAAGCTGCATGGTTTCCGGGTTCATGGTGGTAATGGTGGTGTTGACTCATAATTTGCTTCCTCCTATATATACTCTTTTCTTTATAGATAGTATACCACCTAATTCTTTTGAAATCTTGATGTCGGTCAATTCTTTATTTTGTAAGCCCCTCTATACTAGTATTTGTAAGGCAAACAAATATTACTTGGAGGTAAAAAAATATGCAAAGATTTATTTTGAGTCAAAAAAAGCTCATTACTTTACTCAGTGGAATTTTAATTGCGATTGGTTTCTTTAGTCACTTTGTCTTGAATAATGCCATATTATTCAATGTTACTTTCATTATTGCTTCAATTCTCGGTGTTCTACCGATCGCTATTCAGGCCTATCAAGCTTTGAAGGTAAAAGTCGTCAGTATTGATGTGCTTGTTACGATTGCAGTTATTGGCGCCTTCTTAATTCAAAATTTTGAAGAGTCAGCGATTGTCACTTTCCTATTCCTATTCGGATCGTATTTGGAACAAAGAACTTTAAATCAAACGCGTTCTGCAATTAAAGAGTTAACCAATATGGCCCCAGAAAGTGCCTTACTTTTAACAGACAGTGGCGAGTTTGAAATGGTTGATGTGGATGAAGTCGATGAAGGCGACACATTACTCGTTAAGACCGGGGCCAAAGTGCCTGTCGATGGAACCGTTCTAAGTGGCGAAGGCCACATTAATGAAGCGAGTATTACTGGTGAAGCTGTTCCAGTGACAAAACAACTGAACTCGGAAGTTTTTGCCGGAACAATCTTAGAAAACGGGACACTCCAAATCCGCGCAGATAAAGTAGGAGAAGATACAACTTTCGGTAAAATTATTGAATTGGTTGAAGAAGCCCAAGACTCTAAGTCAGAAGCGGAGCGCTTTATCGACCGCTTCTCAAAATATTACACACCGATTGTATTACTCCTGGCCTTTGTCGTTTGGATTTTCACACAAAATGTTGAGTTAGCCATCACAATTCTAGTTCTTGGTTGTCCAGGTGCCTTAGTCATTGGAGTACCAGTATCAAACGTTGCTGGAATTGGGAACGGCGCACGTAACGGTATCTTATTAAAAGGGAGCGAAGTGATTCACGACTTCAGTCGCGTTGACACAATTGTCTTTGACAAAACTGGGACACTCACAGTTGGAAACCCTGAAGTCGCTGAACGATTGAGTTACGGGGATGACGACGATTTAACTCTAAGTTACTTAGCAAGTGTGGAGAACGAATCTGATCACCCTCTAGCTAAAGCTATCTTAAATGACATCGGCTCAGTGTCATTCTTACCTGTTGACCAGACTGATGTCGTTAAAGGTGGCGGGATTGTTGCTCACATTGACCAAAAACGTGTCGCTGTTGGAAACCCTGCATTAATGGAGAAAGAACAGATTTCTTTAACTAGCCAGATGCAAGCTGATATTGAACGTCTTGAAAGAAACGGAAACTCAATTGTTATTACAGCTGTTGATGGTGTTGTGAAATACGTCATGGGAATTCGTGACCAAATCCGTCCAGGCGTAAAACAAGATCTACAAAAACTCAAAGACTTCGGCGTGAAAAACTTAGTCATGCTATCGGGTGACAACCAAGGTACTGTTGATTTAGTGGCAAAACAACTTGGTTTAACTCAAGCGCACGGTCACATGTTACCTGAAGATAAATCAGCTCATATCAAGAAGTTACAAGAACAAGGTCAAATCGTCGCTTTCGTCGGAGATGGTGTAAACGATAGCCCGTCACTTGCCTTAGCAGATATTGGAATTGCAATGGGTAGCGGAACCGACGTGGCGATCGAAACTTCAGATGTTGTTCTAATGAACTCAGACTTCAGCCGCCTGCCACACGCTTTAGGTTTAACACGCGCTACTGCTCGGAATATGACACAAAATATTATCATTGCAATTGGTGTTGTTGCCATCTTAGTTGCGAGTCTATTCTTTAGTAACTGGATGAATATGTCGATTGGAATGTTAGTCCATGAAGCAAGTATTTTAGTTGTTATTTTCAATGGAATGCGCTTATTAAGATACCGTCTTAAAGATTCATCAAATAAAATGGAATCAAAACAAAATGCTACTCAAACAGCAAAATGAGAAAAAGAAAGAGGATAAAAAATGACAAAATTTAATGATTATATCAACACAAACGCAGAGAAATTAGACTTATACACTACAGCCATCACACGTGCACACGGAAAGAATCACCCTGAAGCCTTTGATGTTCGCGATATCTATGTTCGTATTCAAGACAAAACTCAAGCCGCTGGGGAGGTCCAACCGGATCTAAATACAGAATTCACAACCCTTAGAGAAATTTCTGATAACTACGCAATCCCTGATGATGTTTGCGGAACGTATGCGGCTGTTTACACCATGTTAAAAGAAGCCGACTCACTTTATTTAAGTTAAATCTTGACCGTCGTCAATGACACCTCATTCCAAATAACATACACTATATATAGAATAAAAAAGAAAAAGGAGAATGTATTATGTCACAAGGAATTATTACTTTAGAAACTCTTTCATGTCCATCATGTCTACAAAAAATCGAAGCCGCTGTTAAAGCACTTAACGGTGTTGACGCAGACAGTCTGAAAGTCCTATTCAACTCAAGTAAAGTTAAAGTGAAATTCGATGACCAAGCACTAGAAATCTCAGATATTGAAAAAGCCATTGAAGACATGGGCTACCCAGTTATTAAATCAGTTGTCAAAGCAGCTTAAGACATAAAAAAAGCATCCGGCGCCTGCCACACGCTTTAAGTTTAACACGCGCTACTGCTCGGAATATGACACAAAATATTATCATTGCAATTGGTTTCGTTGCCATCTTAGTTGCGAGTCTATTCTTTAGTAACTGGATGAATATGTCGATTGGAATGTTAGTCCATGAAGCAAGTATTTTAGTTGTTATTTTCAATGGAATGCGCTTATTAAGATACCGTCTTAAAGATTCATCAAATAAAATGGAATCAAAACAAAATGCTGCTCAAACAGCAAAATGAGAAAAAGAAAGAGGATAAAAAATGACAAAATTTAATGATTATATCAACACAAACGCAGAAAAATTAGACTTATACACGACAGCCATCACACGTGCACACGGAAAGAATCACCCTGAAGCCTTTGATGTTCGCGATATCTATGTTCGTATTCAAGACAAAACTCAAGCCGCTGAAGAGGAACAACCGGATCTAAATACAGAATTCACAACCCTTAGAGAAATTTCTGATAACTACACAATCCCTGATGATGTTTGCGGGACGTATGCGGCTGTTTACACCATGTTAAAAGAAGCCGACTCACTTTATTTAAGTTAAATCTTGACCGCCGTCAATGACACCTCATTCCAAATAACATACACTATATATAGAATAAAAAAGAAAAAGGAGAATGTATTATGTCACAAGGAATTATTACTTTAGAAACTCTTTCATGTCCATCATGTCTACAAAAAATCGAAGCCGCCGTTAAAACTCTTAACGGTGTAGACCAAGATAGTCTGAAAGTCCTATTCAACTCAAGTAAAGTTAAAGTGAAATTCGATGACCAAGCACTCGAAATCTCAGATATTGAAAAAGCCATTGAAGACATGGGCTACCCAGTTATTAAATCAGTTGTCAAAGCAGCTTAAGACATAAAAAAAGCATCCGGAAAGTTAGATTCCGGATGCTTTTTTGTTTGTAGAGGGTTTGGGTGGTGACTTGTGCCAAATGGCTAGTTCATTTGGCTTGAGTTCACACAACTAAAGACAAACCGCAAGTCCATTTGGTTTGAGTTCGACCAACTCAGGACAAACCGCATCTCCATTTGGCTTGAGTTCGACCAACTCAGGACAAACCGCATCTCCATTTGGCTTGAGTTCGACCAACTCAGGACAAACCGCATCTCCATTTGGCTTGAGTTCGACCAACTCAGGACAAACCGCACATTTATTTGGCTTGAGTTCACACAACTCAGGACAAACCGCTACTCCTATACTGGTCCTATGAACGTGGACAATCTGAACCACACTCATTTCATTCGTGAACTAAGTTAATTTCTG
Source organism: Ruoffia tabacinasalis (assembly GCF_042652985.1). Lineage (NCBI taxonomy): Bacteria > Bacillati > Bacillota > Bacilli > Lactobacillales > Aerococcaceae > Ruoffia > Ruoffia tabacinasalis. The sequence continues at coordinate 12,671 of NZ_JBHSHQ010000059.1, forward strand.
TCATAATAATCGTAGACTCAAAGGTATAAAGACCAAATATTTGTAGACAATCCGTCATACGTTGAAATTTTTAGTGAACCAAAAAGAAAGGTGAGTAATCATGGGAATATATAGTCCAGAAGTCGTCGAAATATTGAAGCAATCACCGTATATAGAAAATGTGAGTGAGCATGTAATTCAATATGGTGATGCATTTAAACAGGAGTTTTATTGTTTATCTCAACAAGGCCACAAACCCAAGGATATATTTTTATCATTGGGTCTTGACCCAGCGCTCCTCGGAAGTAATGTGATACGGAGTTTTGTAAGGAGCATGAAGGATTTCCAGCCCAAATTAAATCAGGCAGGCCAACCAATCAGTATCACGCGATCATTGATTGAAAAGGATGAGGAAATTGAAAAACTAAAGTTTGAAGTGAAATTTCTAAAAAAAAAGAGGCTCATCGACTTGGGAATGTTTCCGAAAGAGAAGCCAAACGACACTACTTTAGACTGATTCAAGAGACATTTGAATCCCCAACTAACACGTGGACCATTGAAGCGCTCTGTCGTTTTTGTGGTGTATCAAAAAGCGGCTACTATCGATGGAAAAAGATTACTCAGGTGAATATTGAAAAGCGAGAACGTGAAGATCAAGTGGCTTTTTCTTTAATCCTAGAGGCATTTAATTACCGTCAAAAGCCCAAAGGACAGCGACAAATATTGATGCATTTAGCTCACAATCGCACCCCGATGTGCCGCAGTAAAATTCGTCGATTGATGAAGAAATTCAATTTAGTGTGTCCGATTCGTAAGCCTCGTTTTCAACGCCAAGTATCTGCGGAGTATCAGGCTGAACATGTCAAACCCAACTATGTTAAACGTGAGTTTAGAGCTTACGGACCGCGTTCCGTGCTGTTGACGGATATTACTTATTTGCCGTATGGCAGGCAGAAGTGGGCGTATTTAGCGACGGTTAAAGATGCCTTTACGAACGAAATTCTGTCTTATGAACTCAGCCCGATGCTTCATATTGCGTTTGTTTTGAAGATGATACGACAACTTATCGCCCAGCATCCGGTGAGTTTAGCGACGCAAACTCTGATTCATTCAGATCAAGGGAGTCACTTTACCAGTGTGAAATTTCAGTACCTTGTGGAGAATAATGGGTTAATTCAATCGATGTCCCGACGTGGCAATTGTTGGGACAATGCCCCTCAGGAATCTTTTTATGGACATATGAAAGACGAGATTGACCTCGCTTCGTGTGAAGATTATGAGGACGTAAAAAAAGCTCATTGAAGAGTATATGGATTACTACAACAATAAGCGTTACCAATGGAACTTAGCGAAGCTAAGCCCTATTCAATATTATCAGTTTTGTACTACCAATGTCTATCCTTTAGCAGATATTTATTCAACACCTGCATTACCGCACATCAGAACGATTGAAATTGAAGAGTAGCTGCACTCAAAATGTGGCTCAAATAGTCCTTGACTATAGGACCAGTTCACAAATTCAATTAATCATTACTTTTATACAAGGTAGTTGGTCTTCCAATCTCGCCATATATTGTTTCAGCGACGAGATGCTGATTATCGAGTAAGAATTGGATATATTTACGAACGGTAACATGCGATAAATTAGCTTGTTGAGTGAGTTCTTCAATTGTAAAAGGCTGATTAATTTGGCTAATAATATTTAATATATGTTTCAAAGTTTTATGTGAGATACCTTTCTCAAGCGGTTGGCTTTGAATATCATCAGCATGAAAATGAGTCCAATAAAGCTTATCGAGCTCCTCTTGATTGAAGACTTCGCGTTGCTGAATTAAAAGAGATTTTTGTTTGAATTGATTCAAGCTTTGTTTAAAGCGTTCGAATTTAAAGGGTTTTAAAATATAGTCAATTGCCCCGAAAGAAGCGGCTATCTCGACTGTTTTGGCACGATTTTCGGCTGAGATAATGATGAATTCTGTAGATATATTTTGAGAGCGAATCCACCGAACTAAGTCGATGCCTGATTCGCTTTTTAGATTAATATCAATTAGAACTAGATCAATCGCTTGCGTTAATAAAATATCTTGAGCCTGAATTAATGATGGGACAGTAGCTAGGACGCTAAAGTTTGACACACGTTCAACATAACGTTGGTTAATAAGTGATACCATTGGATCATCTTCAACAATTAATACATTAAACTTCATCTATATTCTCCTCGTAATCCATTGTAAAAGTCAGTGATAAATAGTTGTCTTCATGATGCATGTTCATATTGACTGTTTGTAAATTATTTTCTAAGTACTGATGCAAGGAAGGGATATTTCCTTTAATGAGTAAGCGAGTAATTAACTGGCCACCACGAACGTTTAATTCAAGATCAAGCGATATATCGGTTTGGGTATGCCTTTGTATCAACGTATCTTGAATTGTTTTGATAGTGTCCATCCACAAATGATTTGTTTGGGCATTATTTGTATTAGGTATTTCGGATAGGATATTGATGGTTGTATTAGGGTAAAGGGTCTTTAATTGGCGCCCGAGGCCGATTAATTTCCCAGCTATAATTGGATTATGAACCATCATAGAGATTCGAACCGTTAAAGTGTCTTCTTGAGTGATTAATGAATCTAAATATGACTCGAGTTCAGTGTAATCTTTCAAATCTGTTAAACCATATATAACATGAAGCTTATTCAAAAAGTCATGTGCTTGAGCTTGTAATAAATAAGCGTACTGTGACGTTGAATAAAGTTGGTTTAGCAATGTATAGATTTCTGTTGCATCGCGAATAATATAAATATACCCAATCAATTCCTCTTTGACGATAATCGGAGTTTGAGAGAAAATGTAGTCTTTATTGTTAAATTGCAAGACGGAATTATTTTGTTCATCCACTGCTATATCAGGGAAAATTTTGTCCAAATAGGATGTAGAATGAGCCAAATCAATATTAAAATGCTGGATGGCTTCATTGTTTGCTAGTGTAATTTGCTTGTTTTGATTAGTGACAATGACTGAATCGTGGCTGTATTCAAACATTGCGTTTCGCTCTTCAAAACGTTGAGCGATTTCATTGGGTTCCATATTAAATAGTTGAAGTTTAATGGAGTAGGCAACTAAAGTTGCTAGTAATAAGCCAATGATAATACTTGCAACAAAGCCCAAAGTTATCTGTCGGTTAAATTGTTGGTTAATCTGATCCAAGCTTTGGTTCGTCTTTCCAGCAACAACAGCACCGATAATGTTTTGCTTATCAAAAACTGGCACAAAAGACCTTAATGACCTACCTAATGTTCCCTCGCCAGTTGATGTATATTCCTCGCCAGCAAGAGCAGGCAATTCATCTCCACCAGCGAAATTTTCGTAGATCATTGCTTTATCAGGATGGGTTAATCGAATGCTATCCTTAGTAATAATAACAACGTAATCGAGATTGAATTGTTCTCGAATAGAGAGCGTATATTCCTGCAGAACTGGATTAGACTGATCGTCTAATAGACTATTTTTAACGATACTTTGTGTGCTCACAGCTTGAGCAATATCCAAAAGATGAGTGCTTTCTGTTTTTAGAACGGCCTCTTTATTTAATTGACGATTAATTAAATAAAAACTTCCCATTGTTACGATAATAACTGACAAAATCATAATGGATAATTTAGTCAGTAGACGTAGTTTACTCCAATACTTTAACATGATTTGCCCCCTTTCTAAGAGTATATCTTGTAAGTTGAAGAAGTTCAAATAACGCTTAAAAAACTTAAATAAATCAAAGGGAGTTTAATTATGGGCTATAATGAATTCGGTTACAAAACAGGATTCAAATTAAGGGGGAATGAATGATGGATGCAGTGGACAGTAGACTGCCAGTGTGGAAGCAACTTAGTCAAACTAAGGTTGGGCCTTTACAGTTACCGTGGTTTGTTGCATTTTCGATAGTTATATTTTTAGCTATCTATACTGAGACAGTTCCGGTTGATATGTTGGGTGGTTTTGGAATAATTTTAAGCTTAGGGTGGCTACTCGGAAAGATTGGAGGAGTCATACCTGGGTTAAATAAATTTGGAGGGTCAACGATTCTCTCGATGCTCGTACCGGCGGTACTGGTTATGTACAATCTATTACCAGATAATTCCATTCAAGCGGTGACGATGTTAATGAGTGAGGCGAATTTTCTAGATCTATATGTTTTCTCTTTAGTAACAGGAAGTATTTTAGGGATGAATCGTCAAGTATTGGTTCAAGGTTTCGCCCGAATGGTTATTCCGATGTTAGTAGGGTTGGTTTTGGCAATGCTTATTCCAGCTGTCATAGGTCAATTCATTGGCTTGGGATTTGAAGATACGTTGTTTAATATTGTGACACCATCAATGGCTGGAGGAATTGGTGGTGGAGTTCTACCTTTAGCTTTAGGATATAGTGATATCCAAGGAATTGATTATGGTGAGATGGTAGCGACGTTGGCACCCGCATCGATTCTAGCTAACTTTTTCTCTATTGCTGGAGCGGCAATTGTGAGCCAATTAGGTGAGAGGCAACCTGCATTAACGGGTCAAGGTCAGCTTGTGAGACAAGGGGAAGATATGGTTATAGAAAATAACCGCAAAGAAACGCCGGTCAACTACCAATCGATAGGTATTGGATTGTTCTTGTTGGTAGCTGTCTATCTACTCGGGAATATCCTCCAAGGTATTATCGGCTTGCCTGCAGCAGTAATTGTCATCTTTGTTAGTACGGTTCTAAAATATTTTGATGTTTTACCTCGTTCGGTAGAAGATGGTGCCAAACAGTTGAATGGATTAATTTCAAATGTTTTTACAGCACCTTTAATGGTAGGTTTAGGAATTATTTACTTGGACTTACAAGCAGTATTAGATATTTTAACGTGGCAATATTTAATCGTTGTCGTTTCGGTAGTTGTTGTTTTAGGATTAACAGGATTAATATTAAGTAAATATTTAAACATGTATCCTGTCGAGGCATCCATATTATCGCTGAACCAGTCTGCGATGGGAGGAACGGGAAATGTTGCGATTTTAGCAACATCAGATCGTCAAAGTTTAATGCCATTTGCTCAAGTAGCAACGAGAATTGGTGGGGCAATTACAATTAGTTTAATGATTACATTAATGAAATTATTCGGATAAAGAAAGGAAATGATATATATGGTAGATGTAAGAAAAGAAGCACTAAAGATGAGTGAGCAATTAGGCGGTAAAATTGAGGTCAACGCAAAAGTAAGTATCACAAATATGGAAGAATTATCCATTGCTTACACACCAGGGGTTGCGGCTGTTAGTTCTGCAATTGCTGAGAATAAAGCTGATGTTTACAAATACACAACGAAAAGAAACTTAGTGGCAGTTGTTACTGATGGTTCAGCAGTACTTGGTTTGGGAAATATTGGACCTGAAGCAGCGATTCCTGTTATGGAAGGAAAAGCAGCGTTGTTTAAAGCCTTCGCGGATGTAGATGCGGTGCCTATCTCACTAGACACACAAGATGTCGAAGAGATTATCTCACATGTTAAAGCAATTGCACCTTCATTCGGTGGAATTAATCTAGAAGACATTAGTGCACCACGTTGCTTTGAAATTGAGAGACGTTTGAAAGAAGAATTGGATATTCCAGTATTTCATGACGATCAACACGGTACTGCCATTGTAGTTCTCGCTGCATTGTATAATGCGCTTAAAGTAGCAGGTAAAGAACTCGAATCGGCTAAAATTGTAATTAATGGTGGAGGCTCTGCTGGTACAGCGATTGTTAAGAAAATGTTAGCAGCTGGCGCAAAAAATATTGTTGTATGTGATATTGATGGAGCAATCTCAAAAGATGATCCTAGTTTAAGTGAAGCTCATAAGGAATTAGCTAATCTGACGAATCCAAATAATATCCAAGGAACACTGGAAGAAGCTATTAAAGAAGCTGATGTATTCGTTGGTGTATCTGCACCAGGAGTACTTAAGAAAGAATGGATTGCAACAATGAACGACAAGCCAATTATATTTGCAATGGCGAATCCAACTCCAGAAATTATGCCTGATGAAGCAAAAGAAGGTGGAGCATTTATTGCAGCAACAGGTCGAAGCGACTTCCCTAACCAAATTAATAATGTGCTAGCATTCCCAGGAATCTTCCGTGGAGCTTTAGATGCTCATGCATCAGACATTACTGAGGAAATGCAATTAGCAGCCGCACGAGGAATTGCGAGTGTTATTCCAGAAGATGAGTTAAGTGTTGAAAATATTATACCAAATGCATTCAATCCTGAGGTTGCCAAAGTGGTAGCTGATAGTGTACGCAATGCGTCGAAATAATTAGAAGATGAAGACTAGGGCGAGTGAGCCTTGGTCTTTTTTTATTTATCTGGAATTATAAGGTGATTATCTTAAGGTTTTTGAGGTAAGAGGGTGTCAAGTCCATAATCTTGTGTAAAAGTCTCAATGTAGTTATATCATCTGGTCATCATGCCAATTACACTTGTAAGAATGTCCGAGCGTTATTTTCCCAATTTTCGTGGAAATCAATTAATATCGAACCGATTAAACGCTCTGCAGAGGCTATATTTGGATAAATTCCAATCACTCTGTCTCGCCGTCTAATTTCACGATTCAGACGCTCAACTGAATTGGTTGTGCGCAACGAAACATGAAAAGCTTCGGGTTCTAACATATATTGAATCGCATCCTCAAAACCATTATCTAAAATCTTTAAGGCTTCAGTATACTTGGATTATCTTTAAGTTGCGATTCATAGGCTTGTTTCAACTCACGCGCATGTTGTTGTGTTGGTGCTTGGAGGATCTTTCTAAGCATTTTTCTTTCTTCTTTACTGTTCTTTTTAGGCATTACATCAATAATGTTTCTAATAAAGTGAAATGTACAGCGTTGCCAAATAGTCCCTACAAAAACTTTACGAATCGCTTTTTTCAGTCCAGCATGGGCATCAGAAATAACCATGGTTGGTGTCTGTAGTCCACGCGAGCGTAAATCTAGAAAGAAGCGTGACCAGGCTGCTTCGGTTTCTTCTTCTGAGACCATAAAACCGACGATTTCTCGTTTATTTATATCATTAACACCTTGGGCGATATAAACAGCTTTAGACACGACGCGATTGTCCTCTCTCACTTTGATATACATTGCGTCTACATATAAGTAACGAAATTTAGAGTGCGATAACGACCGTTGTTTAAACGCTTCAATTTGTGGATCTAATTCCTGCATGATGTCTGAGACAAAGGACTTGGATACATTTTCGCCACAGAGATGTTCCACTATTTTCGTGACTTTTCGAGTAGAAACACCCATAATGACCATCTCAATCATCCCAAGGACAAACGCTTTATCCATCCGCTGGTAGCTGTTAAACACGTCTGTTTTAAACTCGCCTGATCTCGTCCGTGGTACTTTTAAGTTGATGCTCCCGATATTTAGCATGAGGTCCCGTTCGTAATAGCCATTCCGCTGATCTTTTCGTTCCGAAGTCCGTTCATAGTTCTCTGCTTTAATGTAGCGATCACGTTCAACTTCCATATAAGCGTTAAAGACAGTGACAGCTAATGATTTCATCATCGCATTCATATCGCTATTCATGACTGCCTCTGTTAATTCTTCTAAATTTAAGGTAATATTTAATTGAGCCATAATAATCTTCCTTTCAATGTTTGTCTGTCAACTACATTGTACCAAAGAGATTATTATGGTTTTTTACTTTTACACAACTAAAGACAAACCGCACATCCATTTGGCTTGAGTTCCGCTCTAAATAACAAAAAAGCTTGGAAACCGAGTTTCCTCAGCTTCCAAGCTCCATTTTTATTGATAACTATAACCAATTATTTTTATTCGACACTAGATTCTTCTGACTCTACAGACTCTTCAACAGATTCTTCTGCTTCATCGGCCGATTCTTCAGCTGACTCTTCAGATTCCTCTTGCTCAGGACTTTCGATGACAGATCCAGCTAGAGCGTCAATAACCACTTCTTCACTCATCATCGCTTCTGGTTCTTCAACTTCTACTGTCCAGATAGGACCTTCTTCTTGATCTTCTTCAGGTTGTAAGAAATCCCAGAAATCTGACGCATCTGCTTTTAGATTCCAATGGATTGCTTCTCCGTTTTCAACTTCACCTAAAGCTAATTCAGTTGCTGCATCGATTGTAATGACGCTTTCCATATCTAATGTTGGGCGTTCTTCTTCAGTCGGTGCTTCTTCTGAAGTTGCTGACTCATCTTCTGCAGCGTCTTCAACAATAGAATCGTCTGACAGTTCAGCAGACTCTTCGTTTTCGACAATGTCCGCTTCATCGGCTACTTCGCCTTCTACCGGATCAGATTCAACTGATTCGCTTGTCGCGTCCTCAGCTGCATCGTCGCCATCTAAGAAATCGAATAAGCCTTCATTGAAGCCACTTTCTTCAACTTCACCGTCTTGCCATACAACTTCTAATTCAATATCTTCTTCTGCATTAAACGCATTTACAGTAATATTGTAAAGTTGCTCATCACGATTGTATTCTACATCAATCTCTTCAACTTCTGCATCTGGGTATTCAGATTCTAACATTGTGATAGCTTCTTCAAGTCCCATTTGCACATCACTTGCTTCTACATCTGCGGCTTCTTCAGTAGATTCTTCCGCCACTGATTCCTCTGCTGCCGATTCTTCAACAACTTCTGACGTTTCCTCTTCGCTACTTACTTCCTCAGCATAAGCTAAAGGCGCCACACTGACTAATAACGAAGCACTTAAACTCACTAACAACATTTGACGTAATGATTTTTTCATAATGAATCCTCCTTAGGAATTAACTTTTTGAAACATTCGTCTGACTTAATGCCATTATATAAAAACGCTTTCTAAATGTAAAATAATTGAACTTAGAATATAAATTTTTTTATAACATCATGCGTAAAACCAAATATATTAACTTTTCTGAAAAAAGAAATAAATTAAAATTTCTATAGATATATAAAGATAACAGCGCTTTTGTTACTAGAACATACTTTAACGTTTAAACTTAATATAACCAATAAAGGAGGTAATAATATGGCTCAAACATTTAAATTTAAAGATGGCAAGTTTACTGAATCTAGTAGCGACGAGGCAAGTGTACTTTTCTTTCACTCCCTTTCAAGTGAAGACAAACAAGACTATGTCGCGCACTTTAATTTACCCAGTGATGTTTTTGCTCTTGATGAGATTCCTTCCGTTGCCCCTCGCTTCGAGGAAATTCCCCATCAAGATTCTGATGATTCTTTAGTTATTGTATTTTCGAACGTCTCAAATGGAAACAATCATATTCCAGTCGAAGACCGTTTTGAAACATTGACCTTTATTTTACAGAACGAGCAATTATTTTGCTTCTTACAAGAAGATTCAGTTTTCGATCAAAACTTAATCCATCATTATAAAGACAAGTTTGACTCAATTGAATCTGTTCTAGTTTATGCGGGAATTCTAATGTATTCAAATTTATATGCCGAATTACAACAGCAAAAAGTAGCCATCGATGATTTAAATAACAAAGCCAAAAATTCTACGAGTGGAGATGTCCTTCGAAAAGTAGCTGATACAGAACGGAATCTCGTTATTTTAGAACACACGATTGAAACCTTGGATGAAACGGTATCAAAGTTATTAGCAACTGAAACATTCACTAACAAACTTGACAACTCAGCACTAGAGTACGACCTTAAGTGGTATAACCGTCAAGTCATAAAGCTTGTCCACGTTTACCGTGACTTATTAGATAGTGTCAGCAGTTTATTTTCAGATCTTGTCAGCGACAACTTAAATAAATTAATGAAATTCTTAAACTCGCTCTCACTTGTTCTCGCTTCAGCCAGTTTAATTTCCGAGTTTTGGGGAATTAACGCCGGAGGCTTACCAGGAGAAAATTCTGATTACGGAACACTTGGAGTCCTCATTTTGGTTGTTATCTCAACTGCTTCAATGGCTATCTTCTTAAAGAAAAAAGATTACTTTTAAACGTCAAACACACCCATGAATCATTTCACGGGTGTGTGTTTGCGTTATTAATAATCAATATCGAATGAAGTATAAATGAACAAACTCTTACCCGCTTCGACACTTTCGCCAATGACATCTTTAATTTCTTTATGTTGAGAAGCAGTTATTTTATGCGCGTCGGCTAAAAATCGGTAATATTTCTTCAACGAAGTCCCCATCTGTTGCACGCCTGTTTGCGACTGAACAATCCCTTTATCAACGATATAACCACTCAAGAATAGAGTTAAAAAGTCAAGTTCGTTTAAGTCAGGTTGATAACTTCGATATACTAGTAATTCTTGCACATATAGATTTGCATTATCGTTATGCCGTTTTACAACTTTGTCACTCAGCTCTAGCTCTTCTTTTAAATAAATGCCAAAAGCAGCGATCGCTTCATTAGTATTAGCCTTAAACGACGTATCAACGAATTCCGTCTCTTCTTCTTTAAACTCATTGTCTAAAATATCTAAGTGATTTTCAAAAGCCATGCGAGTTGTTTCGTCTGCTGTTTTGTAATCATTCGACGAGAAGATATGGTCATTCAAAGCCGCCATTATTCTAACTTGAGGAACTCGCTCCCAATCTAAAGGAAAATACTCTAGTAAATAAATATAGTTATTCACAATACTTGAAATCGTTCGGTTATGATTTTTGTTTACTTTAATACTTCGAGCATTTTCAAAATAACGGCGGATTTTTCCTTTTGGAATACCAAGCATTTGAAAAGCCAGTTGAATGCCATCTTCAATATGGGCATCTAATTGTTTCTTCTCCGTCGCATTGATATCCGCTAAAACGACCGGTAAAAAGGTTAAATCATTGACTAAAAACAAAACCTTTTTACGATTTACTGTAACGTAATTAACATGCCAAGAATAAAATGGATTTGTTTTTGAGAAATGTTTGGCACTTTTTTCATTGTCTACTTTCTCAATGTACGAAAACAAAGGTAATGTTTTTTTCGTTGGATTCATTACTAACATAATATCTCCCCTCTCTTAATTCCACATTTTTTATTCATTAAAATACAAACTCTTCTCCAAATAATCATTCGGATATTTCTTCAACAACCGCTTAAAGAACTGACGTAATTGACGCGAAGTTATTTCATTTGCTTGATACCTTGCGATATTTTTTTGATACGTCGCTGTCTCTTTGCTCGTTGCTTGCTTATTGAAGTAACCCCAAATATGTTGTGCTGCATTCACTTCTGCGCCCACATTCTCTGGCGCCACCTCAGCTTCTTCCAACAGTTCAATGAACAGCAAAAAATTAACATGTTGCTTATCTTTTAAAACATCCCGTATCTTCTGATAGATCCCAGCAGACTTAGCCAGAACGGAATACTTCCGCTTCGCCCACAGTTTCTCCGCAGCAGCCACATCTTGGTCCAAGTATACTTGAATCTTTTCTGCAGACCGATTCTTATCTTTAACTTCTAACATAATATCGAGAGGATACATATCAGGAAGTTGCTTTAGAAAAGCGACAAAAAATTTGATCGCTATCGTTTGGGAATGGGCACCGGCTTTTTTTCCAGGCGCTTGTTGACTGTAATGAATTTTTTGACGACCATCTGCTTCTTGAAATGTTTGCCCTGCTACTTGAATATACTCAGCCATTGGTGTTGGGTCGTCGGGCCGGCGAACTTCATGATGCAAATTATCAAAAATAACGGGTAATCCGGTCTGCTCACTAATAGAAAGAACATCATGAATACTATATAAACGCTCATCGTTTTCAATCACTAAATGCCCGCGCACGCGTTTAGATAACTGATTGGCTTGGTCAATAAAGCGTGCCATTGCGGCTTCTTTATCACCATACACCCCACCAATATGGATTATGATTTTGTTCGTCTGATTGCCTCCAAGTAGTTCTAACAATTCCGAATGGTACTCCAAGTCGTCAATCGCTCGTTGGACCACATTCATATCCATGGAATTCAAGACCGTATACTGTCCTGGATGCATCGAAATTCGTAACTGAGTTGATTGTACTTTGTCTTTAATACGATGGAACGTTGATTCAAAATACTCTTTCCAATCCAGGTCCACACCCTCTTTAGGCTTCGTCGCAAAAGGAATGAGATCACTCGATAGACGTAGTAAACCGATGCCGTGATCCACTGTATAAGTAATCATCTCTTCCAATGTCGCCAGATTCCACTCAATCAATTCAATCCATTTGTCATTTGTTAAATTATCAAAACGGCATGTCTTGAATCCTTGGCTAATATCGGGATTCAAACACGCGTAACCAATTCTTACATCTTGATTCATAAGTGACTCCTTTGTCTTTTGATTTATCATACTAAAAATAAAAAGAAAGATGGCATAAAATGCTCTCTTTCTTTTCATTAAATCTATTTGTTATTATCTGTATCTAAGCGCAACTCGCCGTCTTCCATGTAATACACTTTATCACAATATTTGATGAGTCGCTCATCGTGAGTTACCATGATTGTTGCTTTTTTCTGTTCCTTTGTTTGCTTAGCTAGTATTTCAACCACTTCAAACGCACGACTCGAGTCCAAACTAGCTGTTGGCTCATCGGCTAAAATCACTGACGGATCATGGAACAAGGCACGCGCAATCGCTACACGTTGGCGTTCTCCACCTGAAAGGTCGCTCGGATATTTATCCCGTAAGTCCGTAATATCTAATTGTTCTAATAAGGAATCCACTCGATCTTTTTCGAATGCCTTTTTTTCGATTTTATTCACAAGACGCAACTGATCCTCAACTGTTAGGAAAGGTATTAAGTTAGATGCTTGTAGGATAAAGCCGATTTCTTTAAAGCGTAGCTTCGTTCTTTTCTTATCATTCTCTTCACTGAACTTGTTGCCATTAATCAAGACTTCCCCTTTACTAGGCGCTTGAAGGCCTCCAATAATCGTTAGAAATGTACTCTTACCTGAACCACTTGGTCCGATAATCGCAACAAATTCTCCCTCTTCAACCGAAAAGTTCGTATCTTTTAAGGCTGTAATCTCTTTACGTCCATCATCGAATGTTTTGGACACATTTTTTACTTCAATTGCTTTCTTCATCTAATCCCTCCTATCCAATCGCTTCTAGCGGATCAATTTTGGCTACCGTTCTCACTGAGAAGAACGCGCCTAATAAGGCAAACAAGACAATTAACACGGTTATAATTAAGATAAAGTACATATTAAAGGCAAATGGCACCGTACTTGGTAATACCAGAGCTGTCCCCATCGTAAGCAACAAGCCAACTGCTACACCAATGACTGATAAGATAAAGGTCTGGCTTACAACGGATGTCGCAATGTACTTGGTTGAAATCCCTTGGGCTTTCATCACACCAAACATGCTTGATTTTTGAACCGTCAACACATACATGAATATCCCAATCACAACTGCCGCAATAATAATTAAGAAAATAATCATCAGCCCAAATGTTAATACTTGTGCGGTATATCCAGGTATTTCTTCAATATATTCAGAAATTGGTGACAATTCTAGGTCTTCATTATCCAACTCGACACTATTTAAATCATCATCACGAATAATAAAGGCACTCACACGCCCTTCATCCGAATCATCAATTGCTTCGAACCGCACGTCTTGGTATGTTGAAACAGTTGTGTATAGTACCGGAGCGACATTGAATTTCGCGTTGTCGGTAAAACCAACGACTTCAACTTGCTCATCATTTCCCGCAAGATTTAAAACGTCACCAATTTCAATACCAAACTCTTCGTGGATACTAATATCTGCCACAACTTGAAAGTCTTCTTGAAACATCTCACCTTCAACGATATTTGGTGCAATAAATTGCTCTGAATCAATTCCGAAGAATGTCACTGAAATTTTATTCTCTTCTTGTTCAGCTTCAGTCTGATTATCGCGACTTACAACACTTGCAGTTTTTCCTAGAACGGCTATCTCGTCAGCTTCAATATCATTGATTAAACCTTGTGGCATCATTGACATATTAATATTTGAATTGGCTTCGTCTGCCAATACAATTGCTTGTGCTTCCCATTTATCCACACTTGTTCGGTTATCTTGAGCCAAACCGAAGGCTAAGCCAGTTAAAAAATAAACTAAATAACTCACTAATACTAATACACCGACGATTAATGAAAAACGCGTCTTGGCGTATTTAATTTCTTTCCAAGCTAAAAACATATCTTCACCTCTAATTTTATATTTAACTTATCACGTGATAAGTATATCAATCAATTTTTTCACATGCAAGATATATTTTTGGGATTCACCTAGTAAATTCTCGATTTCGATGTATAATATTAAAGAAGGAAGGAGCGAGTATATTGACCTCTAAAGAGATCTCAACGAGACAAATGATTATAGATACTGCCCGTAAAAAATTTATGACCAACGGTTACAAGGCAACTTCAACGCGTCACATCGCAAAAGAAGTAGGGATTACCCAGCCGAATCTCTATCATCATTTTCGAAATAAAGAGACTTTATACATTTCCGTCCTAGAACAACTCGGAGATGAAGTGAATATTCAACTGAATTATATTGCCCATAACAGTCATTTATCATTACATGAGCGTCTCAACCGTATGACCCGCTACCTCCAAGATAACGATCCCGTCGATATCTATACAATGATGAAAGATATGGAATCTGATTTATCTGATGAGAGTAAGACCAAATTGTACACTATCTTCTTAAATGGCTACAAACAACCTTTTGTAGATTTGTTTAAGGAAAATTTGACGAAGCTACGTCCGGACCATACTGCTGAGGAAATCGCTTCGCATTATTTTATAGTGATTGCCCCTTACATCAGCCCAGACATGCAACGTTATCAATTCGTCTCGATAGAAAGTATTGTCGATTTATTTTTACATGGAATTAAAATTTAAAAAAAGAGAAGCGCCTGGATAGATTCCAAGTGCTTCTTTTTTTAATTTAATGCATCAAATTTCGCTTTCATTGTTGGGTTCTTTCTCACTAATTTCTTAACCGTTAAGTCATCCGCTTTGTTATTGGCTAATCGCAAGTTGTTTTCGGAAGAGACTAAGGCATCTTTTGTTTTTTGCAGATGCGTAATCGTCTTATCAATTTCATCAATCGCTGTTTTGAACTTTCGACTTGCCAGGTCATAATTTCTAGCGAATGCCGACTTGAATGTATCGAGATCCTCTTCAAAATTTGTTATATCGATATTTTGTTCACGCATCAAAGCTACTTCTTGCTTGTACTCTAGCGAATTCATCGCTGCGTTTCGAAGGAGTGTAATAATCGGGATAAAAAATTGTGGACGAATCACATACATCTTCTCATATTCATACGATACATCAACAATTCCATTATTATAGAGTTCATTATCAGATTCTAACATTGAGACAAGAATCGCATATTCACATTTTTTGTCATTTCGGTTTTTATCTAGTTGCTTAAAAAAATGCTCATTCTTTTTCTTCGTTGCCGTTTCATCGCCTTCATTTTTCATCTCAAACATAATCGAGATAATTTCATTGCCGTGCTCATCGTTCTCACGATAAATGTAGTCGCCCTTACTTCCGGATTTAATATCGTTATCCTTACCAAACTCTGCGTTTTTGAAAGCTGTCATTCGAAGGCGGTTAAACTCAATTTCACAATGCTGTTCTAAAGTTTCACCAACCATTTTAGTCGATTGCTTCGCCTTAAAATCTTTATAAAATGCAATTGTCTCGTCTTTTAATTTCATTTCTGTTTCGTATTTTTCCTTAACTGAGTTTAACTCTAATTCCCGTTCCTTTTCCTGAAGCGTCATCTTAGACTCTAACTCCATCAGCGCTTTTTCTTTAGCTGCATTGCTTTCTGACAATTCAAGTTTCTTCTCATTTTCAATCGCTTGAATTCGCGCATTCAACTCAGTCAATTCTCTATCTTTTGCCGCTAAAGCTTTTTGTAGTTCGAGTTCTTTGTCTTTTTCTAGCGAAGCGGTTTTATTCTCCAGATCAGCGATAACTTTATCTTTTTCTGTAATTTGCTTGTCAAAGGAATTCTTCGTCTTTTCCTCAATTAGAGCTAAATTACTCTTATGTTGGGCGTTGATCTGCTCGAGTTTTTCATGAATCTCTTCATTAAATTCTTTTGTTCGAACTTGGGCTAAAATATCTGCATACCCCGCTTCGTCAATCGTAAATAGTGTCCCGCAGTGGGGACATTTAATTTCATTCATCAAAATACCTCCTGTAATTCTAACTAATTGTTATACCATTATACTAAAATTTAAGATGCGGTGGGAACTTGAGTCAAACAGCAATCAATTTGGCTTGAGTTGGCCGAACTCGAGACAAACCGAAATCCATTTGGCTTGAGTTGAGCTAACTCAGGACAAACCGCAATCTCATTTGGCTTGAGTTGACCCAACTGAGGACAAACCGTAATCCATTTGGCTTGAGTTGACCGAACTTAGGACAAACCGCAATCTCATTTGGCTTGAGTTGACCCAACTGAGGACAAACCGTAATCCATTTGGCTTGAGTTGACCGAACTTAGGACAAACCGCAACTCCATTTGGCTTAAGTTGACCGAACTTAGGACAAACCGCAACTCCATTTGGCTTGAGTTGAGCTAACTCAGGACAAACCACAAGTCCATTTGGCTTGAGTTGGCCGAACTCGAGACAAACCGCAATCTCATTTGGCTTGAGTTGACCGAACTTAGGACAAACCGCAATCTCATTTGGCTTGAGTTGACCGAACTTAGGACAAACCGAAATCCATTTGGCTTGAGTTGACCGAACTTAGGACAAACCGCAATCCATTTGGCTTGAGTTGACCCAACTGAGGACAAACCGTAATTCATTTGGCTTGAGTTGAGCTAACTTGAGACAAACGGCAACTCCATTTGGCTTGAGTTGACCGAACTTAGGACAAACCGCAATTCCATTTGGCTCAAGACGACCCACTATCTCATATTTGAATATCATAATACAAGCTGCTCGTCGCACCAATTATCTTATATCGACTTGTTAGGGCTCTAGAAATTGTTCGTTCGCTGATTAACTTACCACAAAACTCATAGATATTACGTCGTGTCAGCATTTTCGGGTGGTCGTAATACAAGTAGCGTAATTGGTAAGCGGTTCGCAGTGCTGCTTCGTGCTTATGTTCGGTTGTTAAGCAGCTACGACACTTTATGCTTTTATACTTAGATTGCGTTTCAAAACTTCCGCATGCTTTACAAGTAATACCTTTTCGCAATTCAGCAAACGATTCAAGTGGCAATGATTTCGGTACAAAAGGCGACGTTGCTTGATGTTTTTTCAAAACTCGAGACACACGATCGAGCTTTTGGTTCGATAGGGGGTAATCATTTCTTTCGCGAAACTTTCGTATAAATCGCTGCAATTGATTACGCATAACAATGTCGAATTCATTACCATGGTCCAATCGCACATCACTATGCTCATTAATAAACACCATCGCGCCAACTACTTTTATCTCTGGGCTCACTTCGGCAGCAATGTGGCGAATCCGATTCAACCGATGATTCATTTTAGCAACTTGATCGTCACTCATCAGACGCCCGTTAATATAACATTCTCTATCCTTATACTCAAAAAGACCATGATAATTTTTCACTTCTATAACAAGCCACTCTTGCTCAGAAATCACTAACATATCCGCTTCCAAGAGCTTGCCGTGATTAAACCAATAATTCGAAACATAATGCCAATGCTCACTACCGTACTTTTTGAACCACTCCAATTGCTCATTCTCTCCTCGAAAGCCCTGCTCTAAATTATAAAACTCTTTCTCCATCTCTTTACTTAAAAGTGCTTCACGAGTTCCACAAATTAATAACTGTTCCAACTTTTTACTCATTTAAAATTTTCACCTCCATATATAGATACGTAAAAAACACTGAATCCCATTTTTATTTTTTTAAAAAAGTTAAATAAAATAAGCCACATAAAAAGCAGACTTTAAAAACCTAATAATATTGTTAAAAAATATTCTAGTTTTAATATAATTCAAATAAGCGCATATGTTCAGTTCCCATTCAAAATACATTCTTACAAAAAATTATCCACTAAATATAATAATTTATAGCAATATTTGAGTCACTAGAGTATTATATAATTATATTAAAAAATTGTAACCTGGATGTTTTTTCATGAAAAATGCAAAAGTAACAATCACATTTTCAGGTAAACTTTAAGTTAAATCAGATGATACTGGCGGCTTAGTGAATGAAGAAATTAAAGACAGAGCCATGGAAGAAATTGCCAACGATATTAATTTTATTATATTTATCATCTGTTAATTTACTTAAAATTTAACTTATTACAATTTAATTATAATTAACAAATTTTAACTAAGGAGGACATAGTATGAGTATGGATTATGACGCATGCGCGAATTTACTTAAATCAATCAGTCATCCAATCAGGCTTTCACTCGTGAAGGTGTTATCTGACTGTGAAGAAATGAGTGTGGGCTCGATTCAAGAAGTCTTAGACTTACCGCAATCGACTGTCTCACAACAATTAATGAAATTAAAACAAGTAAATGCTGTATCAACACGCCGAGAAGGAACGAGAATTTACTACAAATTGATTGACCCCCGTATAAAACAAATCATTGAAATACTATAATACTCGTCATTTATAGAATTCCTTTAGCCGTTACATTGTGGTATTATGAACTAAAGTTCACTTATCAATTCAATAACCTATGGAGGCTATTATGACAAAATTTATTATTACCGCTGAAAGCGGATCTGATCTACCCAAAGAGCTAGTCGAACGTTACGGTGTACGCATCATTCCTATGCACGTCACAATGGGAGATGAGACACGCCCGGATGGAACTTTCCCAGTTAAAGAAGTCTTTGATTTCTATGAAAAGACTGGCACACTGCCTAAGACGGCTGGAAGTACACCTGACGACAATGCAAAATGCTTCCGTCAAATTTTTGAGGAATATCCAGATGCACATATTATTCATATTGCATATTCTGCAGTAACAACCGTCTCATTTAACGCAGCTAAAATTGCTGCGGAAGACTTTGAAAATATTCATCTCGTTGACAGCAAAAATGTGACGATTGGCCAAACTGCCATTATCAAAGCAACTGCTGAATATATTGAACATCATCAAGACGCAAGTCCTGAAGATATCATTGCCTTTGTTGAAAATATTCGCGAACGTACGCGTTTTATATTTTTACCAAATACATTGTTATATCTAAAAGCCGGTGGACGCGTATCAAACTTAGCTTTTCATGGTGCTTCACTTCTTAATATTCACCCAACCATTGTCATCGAAGATGGTTACTTAGTATCAGGGAAAAAATACCGCGGTAACTTTGACCGTTGCATAAAAAAAATGATCGCTGATTTCTTTAACACTCACACCCGGAGATCCAGAAACAGTGATGGTCGGTGGATCTCCGGGTGTGAGTGATGAAAATAAGGATTTAGTGTACAGTCTGTTAAGCCAACACAATGCGAATACAGATCAATGGTTTGACACTGGAGCAGTTATCTCAAGTCATGGTGGACCTGGTGCGATTGGTCTTCTAGGAATTGAAAGAGAATAATTACGAAAACAAAACCCACTCAGCCGAGTGGGTTTTATTAGTCTAACTCAGAAAAATCATTCTCAACAAGTTCATTTAATTCATCAATATAAAATTCATCGACAACAATCGCGTCACCTTCAACTACAACTACCTGATCTTCAAAAGCATCATATAGAAATTGATTCACGGCATGAATAAAGGCATTGAGTAACGTCCCATTTTCTCGACAAGTTTCTGTCACTTCAGTCACGCTGAGTGATGTTTCCTTTACAAGTCGTCTCACAAATTCCTTGTAAGTTTGATTTTCATCTACTGGTTGGTCCTTAGCTTCAGTCACTTCACTCACTTCGACTTCAACTTGCTCTTCTTCTTCAGAATCATCTTCACCTACAAAATCACTAATCATATTCACAACTGAAGATAAGTCTTTTTGTGAATCGGATATTTTTGTTGGATTTAATCGGATAACTTTAGGTTGTTTCTTCGTTGCGACTTCGATCAGTGAAGCATTGTGAGCCATAATTGCTTCAAATACCGCCTTACGGAAGCGACGGCTAAGATTGTCCTCATCGGCCTCAACTTTAATCTGACGCATTTTGTGTTTTTTCCGAATCGTATTTTCTGCTATTTTTAATAAGGATGACATGAAGCGATGATATTTATTCTCAGCAGATGGGTTTAAAGGACGCTTCACAATACGGTAAATAAACCGATTGCGTTTATCACTGCGCGTGGGTCCCTCTTCCCATTTGTCAGAAGTAATAATTTCCCAATAGTTTAAATAGAGGGAAACAATCTCATCTTTATGCTCACCTAGCCAAGGTTTTGTTGTCCTTGGTGTGGTTGATTGCATAATATTTAATTGCACTTGGGTCATGTCGTTTTCCTCACGGTACTTCCCGTCCATGTCCCACCACACTTCTTCTGTCCCGTATTCAGTTAGTCCAAATAACTGACGAAATTCAGGACTTGCAGGTGGTAATTCACTTAAAAATGTCTCCATGACAGCACCGATGACATTTAAATCCGATGGTTCAAAGGCTTGTTCAAGTAAATAAGTATCGTAACTTGAATAGGTGTCATAACTAGGTAGGTAATGATAAATAATATGTGTGCGTAAATACTTAAACAAGGCTTGGAACAAGTAATTGTTATCAAAGGCATAGGTCGTTGATCGTCGCATAAATTTCCTTAAGTTTTTTCGTCTCTTTTCAAAGTGGTGTTCTAACGCTTTCATGACTTCCAAATATAAAGAAGTCACAAGGTCTTGAAACTCACTCGAATAGACTAACTCATCATAATAACGGTCGACGTCAACAAATTCTAGCCAATCAATCTCTTTATCAATTGGTTTCGCAAATTGGATTTTCTCCGGGATCTCATCGGTTACATCAAATATATCTTCAAGATTATTACTTTTCCAATTTTTAATGGCGTCATAACGAATGAATTTCATCGAACACCCTCCTTTCAAAATCATTCTATCTCACTAAGATAAGCAAAAACAGTCATCAAGTCCAGTTGATTTTCAATCACATAATCGATCATTAAAGAACGTGGGACAAGCTGTTGGTATTTTAAATGATTTGTTTCACCTAAGAGTAAGGAATCTTCACGGTTAAAGAAATCATAAAATTGCTGGTAAGTCACAAGTGTATCGCGAATTTCCTGCATTGTCCGGTCCAAATCTTTCCCCATTAACGTGGTCGCATGTAGGTCGTTTATTCGAACGCGCTGGCCGGTAAACAATTCAATCATGTAAGCTAGCGTCCGGTTTGCTTTCGACCCTAGAAAAGTGACTAACCACGGGTCTCCTTGATCCGTTAATTGATAATAAAAACCATCTCGGTAGACGATCTTATCTGCAAGATGGTTTAACGTTGAACGGATTTCACCGCTGTAACGAGATTGGTCGTCCCGGTAAAGTATCTCTCGCATTCTTTGTCTCACGATATTGGACACATCTTGCCGATCCCGTGATTCAAAGTAAGCTTCCCCGACTTTCGCAGGCATGACATGAACTTGTTTCTGTTCAAATTCAATACCCAAAATTCGCCAGACTTTCCCACTTAATAAAATATTGTCCCCAGGTCTTAAGCCTGGTTCTAAGGCAATTGTTCCAATATGTTGCAACTGGTGATAGACTCTTAGTTCCGGTTCTGTAAAGAATTGCGTATAAAACTCAGCCATTCGAAGTAGAGGCTGCGCTTCATACCCAGAAATCAATTCAAAGTTATCGAGCAACTCTAAATATTCTTTGGACAGCATACTGTCAATTAATTCATTGATTTCCTCTTCCGTAATCTTTTCCCAAACTTTCCCACGTCTTAATTCGGTTAATAAATTAGGTCGCGTAAGCCCATTGTGTTCAATGACTAGAGAAATAATTTGATGTGCTAAGACGTCATAAGGTTTATTCACGGCAGGTGTGTTATCCAGTTGCCCTTCCTCTAACAATTCAATTGTCGCTAAGCCTTGAAGTAAACTCCAAGGTTCGTTGGCTATAAAGCGCAGTTTATTCACACCCGTTCGCCGTCCACTTCTCCCTATTCTTTGAGAAAGGGTCGACACATTGGGTGGCGCCCCGTATTGAACCACACTATCAACGGAACCAATATCAATTCCCAATTCTAAAGTAGATGTACAAGTGATTGTAAATTTACGTCCGCGACTTTCTTTTGCGAATTCTTCAGCGAATAATCGCGTTTGTTTAGGTAAAGAGGCATGATGAACAAAATACGAACTAAAATTCTGCATATCCGTCTCTGCTCTTTGATTTAAATTAGACCCGATCTTCTCAACTTTATTACGACTATTTGGGAAAACTAACATCGACTCCTTCAAAGAAGCTTGATAAATCACATCCATCTCTTGTTTGAAAGAATGCATGTCCCCTTTTGCTTTAGGAAAATAAAACACTTGGTGCTCCTTTTCATTCGCACCTCTATCAACAATGATGCTTGTCTCGCGTTGATTTTGAAAAAAGTCCTTCAAATTAATGTAGTCATCTTGATTAAGTGTGGCAGAAAGACCTATACAACGTGGTTCTCTTTGTGTATAAGTTGCTAAACGATTTAATAAAGATTGCAATTGTATGCCTCGGTTCTCACCTAAAAAGCTATGGATTTCATCAATAATAATCCAATCTGTTTCAGCGAATAATGTCCGAGCCTCATGTGGTCGTCCAACGAGCATTGCTTCAATGGACTCCGGCGTAATTAACACGATACCATTCGGTTTCTTCAGTAATTTCTTCTTCTTGGACGAATTGGCTTCACCATGCCAACTCGTAACGGTAATACCCATCTCACTACACAAAGACATCAAGCGTTTGAATTGGTCGTTAATTAGGGCTATGAGAGGTGAGATATACACTATTCGAACGCCCGTATCCCAATCTTCAATACTATTCATCGCAGGTAAGAAGGCCGCTTCAGTCTTTCCTGAAGCCGTCGGTGCAGCAATCACAAAGTTATTTGGACTTTCTTGGGCAAAGGTTATGGCCTTTTTCTGAATAGGTCGCAATTCTTGCCAGCCACTTTGATAAATATACTCTCTTAGTGAGCGGTTCAAACGTGAGAAAGCATCCATATTAAATTACCTCGATGATATCGTCATGATCGTCTTCATCTTTTTCTACTGGTGCGCTTAACTCACCAAATTTACTCTCAAGCGCCTCTGAAGCCTTCACTCCTGGGTTTTGACGCATGATCGCGAGTATTTCCATAAAATCTTTGATGACAGCCCGCGGTGTTAAAAATTCTGCAGCACCTGGTCGGTTTAATTGGGCTTCCATATAGCGAATAATTTCTGCTTCAGGAAAATCTATTTCTATACCGTAATTCACTTGATACACATTGAGTAAGTTTGCTAATAACGTATAAATTTCCTCATTCGTTAGAGGTTTCAAAGCTAAAGCTGTTCGGTCTGTATTGATATATTCAGAATCTAAACTTTCTTCTAATCCGAGTCTTCCTTGAAGAGCTCCGTAACTCGCCATTCCACGGCGTTGGTCGTAAACTGTCTTACGAGTCGCTCCGAAGTTTACAAATAATCCCCGTGCCACATCTGATTTACACTCATTATATATATTTAGCACACGCTCGTAATTGCGTTCTCTAGAAATTCCATTCGCTAATTTATATAAATTAACCGCTTCATCGAAATTCACCACAAAGCCACTGTAACCAATATCTAAGAATAACTCAGCCATTGTTTTCAGAGCGTCATACCAATTATCATCTTTAATAATTTGGTTAATCCCAAGCTCTTTTTTACTTTCAGTGACTGTGCGAATATCTCCTCGTAACCAGCGTATTGCGTGAACCGTTAGCTGGCGTTGATTGTTAATTAGGCCGTGATAGTATTTGATTAAAGCTTGACCTAATTCGTAAGATAAGCCGACAGATTTGAAAGAGGTAGTAATATCCAGAATAGTATTTTCAACATCAGTCACATACTTCGGATCCATCATATCAGCTTGACTGATGCCTTTATCTGCCCCAACCTTTTGAAAAACAGTCATCAGCCACTCTTCGATAATTGTGTTTAAAACATTACCGGATTGCGCTGTTTTATTAACTAAATTATTCATAATTTCTTTATATAAGGCAACGGCACTACCATCACTCGCATATAATCGACGGTTCGGTGTTAAATCTACCGTTGAACTCACAAAGTTTTTTTGTTGAGCTAAATTTTGAATGGTTTGTAGCATGAAACTTTTCCCGCTACCAAAATCTCCAACCCAAATTCGCAAATCACTATTTCCTTCTGAAACAGATTCTAAGATACGAATAACTTCTTCCACTTCGTTGCGTCGGCCCACTAATAGATGTTCAATTCCTCTTGTTGGAACGACTCCTGCCTCCAAAGCTTTAATAATATTATCTGCGTCTTTACGTCTAACTTTCACCGCCATTAAATACACTCCCTTTTAAAAACTATACGCCACGATTATAGCATAACACAAGGCTTAAACCAAACGTTTGTTCTGTTTTTGTAGGCGGATTTTTTGCGAATGGAACTGGAGACAAACCGTATCGCTATTTGGCTTGAGTTGGAGCAACTCAGGACAAACCCCTCGGCCATTTGGCTTGAGTTAGGGTAACTCAGGACAAACCGCAACTCCATTTGACTTGAGGTGTGGTAACTTAGGACAAACCGCTCATCCATTTGGCTTGAGTTGGGGCAACTCAGGACAAACCGCTCATCCATTTGGCTTGAGTTGGAGCAACTCAGGACAAACCGTATCTCCATTTGGCTTGAGTTGGGGCAACTTAGGACAAACCGCTCGTCCATTTGGCTTGAGTTGCACATTTTTTGCCATTTTGATTAAAATTAAATGAGCATTTGATAAATTTTGTATTTATTTTCTAATATTATGTAGTATACTATAGTAAACTAGTACCATTATTAAATTTTATCAACTATTAAATAGTAAGGGGTTAGTATAATGAAGAAAATTGCCCGTACCTTTGCTACTATTGCATTTATCTTAAGTGTTCTATATCTCATTTACCTGTATATAATGATTGATCAGTCAGCATCTGCGAATGAAATCAGTCTATCAGATCAATTTACTGCGCACATTGTTTCAGTTGGACTGGCATTTTTAATGAATGGTGTGGGCTTAGTCTTCAATTCGAGGAACTTCGTCTTAGCTGGCGCGTTTTTCTATGTTGCGGCCATCTTACAACTACCGGGAAACCTCTTCTTTGTGGCTGTGCAGGCACTCTTATCTGTTACTGCCTTTATTGTCGGGAAGCCGGAAAGAGACCAGTTTATATAGACGGCATCCTGCATGTCTTACGTGATAAAAAGTAGAAATCCATTCTTTAATCGGGTTCACTTGCCATATTTATTAAATTCCCCTATAATCAGAATTAAAATATTCTAATAAAGAGAGTGATTAAATGCCTTTAACTGTAAACTTACCCAACTTTACCATCGGAGAAAACGCCTATGACGAAATCGCCACTTACTGTGCACCTTTTGGAACGAAAGTTGCAATTATCGGTGGTAAAAAAGCCTTGAAAGCTAGCCAAGAACGTCTTTTAAATGCTCTATCCAGAACAGAATTAGAGGTCATAGACACGATTTGGTACGGGAAAAATGCAAACTTATCAAATATCGACCGTTTATCTGAAATTGAATCAGTCAAAGAGGCAGATATGTTGTTTGCAGTCGGCGGTGGTCGCGCCATTGATACGGTTAAATCAGTGGCACATAGACTAGACAAACCTGTCTTCTCATTCCCAACGATTGCCTCTACTTGTGCCCCAACCACCGCAGTGTGTGTCTTATATGAAGACAGCGGCGAGATGCACGGGTTAGAAATGCTTGCGCAGCCACCAGTACATTCATTCGCAGATAGTACGGTCATTGCTGAAGCACCAACTGAGTACTTATGGGCAGGGATTGGTGACGCAATTACAAAAGAAATCGAGGCGACATTTTCAGCAAGAGATCGTGAGTTATCTTTTGAAAATGACCTAGGCGTTAAAATTGTCCAAGGCTGTAATGAACGATTGGTTGCGAACGGAAAAGCAGCGATGGATGCAGCGAATGAGCACAAAGCGAGTCCTGCGATCGACAAAGTTCTACAAGAAATAATCGGTACAACGGCCTTAACATCAGTGTTAGTTGATAATGACTACAACTCAAACTTAGCTCACGCGCTCTATTACGGAGCGACAGCAACTAAGTCTGGAGAAACTCACTTGCATGGCGAATGGACGTGTTATGGGGCATTGGTCTTACTTACAATGGACAAACAATATGAAACACGCGATAAATTATTTGAATTCATGAAGAGCATTCATCTATCTACAAACTTAGAGCAGTTAGAACTGACATCTGAGGTAGACTTCAATAAGATGTTAGATAAGTGTATGACCATGGCTGATCTCAAGGTTTCACCGTATGAGATCACACGTGAAATGGTCGTCAGCGCAATACAAGAAGTTGAAGAATTGAATAAATTGTAAAGAAACAGGCAGGTAACTTTAGAATCGGTTACTTGCCTGTTTGTTTGGTTCTAACCTGAAGGCCAGTCCGGAAGAGTTCTTATAGGCCCTAGATGGCAAAATAAGCCGAATTGATTCTCTACTTTTAGAAGATTCTTTGGATGAATAGCGCTTTTGTACTCAGAAAATCAATCGACTCACTCAGGATATCGAAGTCGACTTCTTAGATGACTTTCTCACCGAGTACGAACTCCTCTTGGAAATTCCAGGGATAAAATAAACTGGAGCCGCAACAATTTTAGGTGAGATTGGTGCTAACATCGATGCTTTTTCATCAGTGGAATACTTAGCTTCTTGGACATGTTTATCTCAAGGTTCGTATGAAAGTTCTGGGATAAAGAAAGCCTATCGCACGACAAGAGGCAATAAGTATCTAAGGACAGCGTTAGCCGCCTGTGCCCAAAAACGATTAAGAATTGTCTGAACGGATCCATTACAATGCAGAGAAAGCATTAGGTCTGCGGCAACAGAGGCTAGTGCACAAATAAAAAGCCCCATTGTTTTTTAACAGGTTCTACAATAAATAGGGTTGATGACAAAAATTAAAATGTCATCAACCCTATCTTTGTGTCTTCTAAAA
>NZ_JBHSHQ010000060.1:0-10263 GCF_042652985.1 Ruoffia tabacinasalis
TATTAAGTTTGATCAATGAGAGACTGGTGAAACATTGTATAGTATTTTACACAGGATTATGGACTTGACTTAAAACACCTACGGAATGAACCAATTATATGAACTTTGTTATAAATGTATTAAGACAATTAAAAGAGACAGAAGTTATGCTATAATATGGCAATGAACAAATAATTATGTGAGGTGTGAATATTGGCTATTTTAGTACCAGGTGGGGCAGGATATATTGGAAGCCACACTGTTGTAGAATTATTAAATAATGGATATGAAGTAATTATCGTGGACAATTATAGTAATAGTAGTCCGATTGCTATAGAACGAATTAAAGAAATTACAGGCAAAGATGTATTAGCTTATAACGTTGATATTCTTAATAAAGAAGCATTAAATGACATATTTGAAAAACATGATATCGAAGCAGTGCTTCACTTTGCTGCATATAAAGCGGTTGGTGAGTCTGTTGAGAAACCTTTAATGTATTATCACAATAATATTGAAGGAACCGTGTCGCTGTTAGAAGTAATGACTAAGCACAATGTTAAAAAGATTGTCTATAGTTCATCGGCAACAGTTTATGGAACAGATAACGCATCACCATTAGATGAAACTATGCCTACCTATACGGCAACAAACCCATATGGATACACAAAAATTGTAAATGAAAACTTATTAAAAGATGTTGCCTATAGTGACCAAGAATGGGGCGTAACGTTATTAAGATACTTCAATCCAATTGGAGCACATGAAAGTGGTTTAATTGGTGAAGATCCTAAAGGCGTACCAAATAACTTAATGCCTTATATTACGCAAGTAGCTGTAGGTAAGTTAGAGGAATTAAGTGTCTTTGGTGACGATTACGATACACCAGATGGCACAGGTGTGAGAGATTATATTCACGTTGTCGATCTTGCAAAAGGACACGTGAAAGCGTTAGAAGAGTTACTCGATTATACAGGAACGAATATCTATAATCTTGGAACAGGCGAAGGTTATAGTGTTCTAGACTTAGTAAATGCTTTTGAGAAAGCAACGAATAAGCCAATTAATTATAAGGTTATCGCAAGACGTCCAGGTGATGTGGCTGAAGTTTATGCGAATCCTAACTTAGCCCACAGAGAAATCGGTTGGAAAGCTGAGAAGACCCTTGAAGAAATGTGTCAAGATAGTTGGCGTTGGCAACAAAACAACCCTAATGGTTATGTAGACTAGTAATGAGGCGATAAAGTGGTAAGGAAACAAAAATTAACAAGAGACAGTTATCCTACCTATGAAGGACGGGTTAAACAAAAGTCCAAGACAAAATGGTTCATCATTCTATTTATATTGATGATTTTAGTTATCATTGCAGGATTTTATATCTTCTATCAGTATTCAACAATTGAAGAAACCTACCAAACAACAGTATATGAAGAAGAAATCGTTCCTCATCTTGCTCAGCAACAAGATATAGCAGATGAGACGCCTTATACGGTATTGTTCGTAGCATTGGACAATATTTATTATGATGGGGCTCAAGTTGAAGAAGCCTTATGGTCTACCCTTTATTATATTGATCCTGAACAAAATTCAATTCAAGCGGTGAATATTCCGATGAATTTAATCGTAAGAAGTGATGGTGATGAAGAGATGAATCTTCTAACTTATGCTAACGGTGGACTCACAAGTATTAAAGAGACAATCGAACGTTTATTTGAAGTTGAATTGAATTATGTTTCTGCAATGAGACTCCAAAACATTCGCGATATTGTCGATCCAATCGAACCAATTACAGTGAATGTCCCAGTAGATATTGAGGATTTATCAATTAATAGTAATCAAGCGGTTCAATTTAGTGGTATAGAAATCATGAATTTAATTGATGAAGGGAACGAATTACCTACTTTAGAGCAATCGGAACTTCATCACGCGATATTAAACAGCCTTTATACACATTTCTTTAAGTTTGAAAATCTACTAAAACTTCCAGAAAATTTTGAAAATGCTGCATATGTTATTCAAACTGAGGTACCTTTTACAAAATTAGTTGAAATTTATCGCAATGATGATTATAATTTAACGAATGTCGACCTCAATGAGTTAGTTCAATTAGAAAGAACTCAAATGGAAGATCGATATATATACTTTGCAGACATGAGTGAAATTAAAGAAGTTGTCTCAAGAATGGCTTCAGCAATAGATGAGTCTGCTAATAAGGACTGAGAGTAATTTGAAACGATTTTTTACAACAAATGGTAAATTTAGTATTTGGAAAACAATACGAAATTTAATCATTATAATTATATTAGTTGCTGCAGCAATTGGAGGATACCTTTATGGGAATGTCCTAACCGCAATTAATAATACGAATCAAGACGTAAATGTACAAAATATTCGTGACACAAATGTGCAGATTGCTGAAGGAGATCCAATTAATGTCTTAGTAGTAGGGACTGATGGGGGAGCAGAAAGACAAGAAGATGACGGTTATGTGAGTCGATCTGATACTTTAATGCTAATTAATTTAAACCCAGAAACCGGCACTACGAAGATGGTCAGTATTCCGCGAGATACGATTACAAATATTGATGGTCAAGATGAACCCGATAAGATTAATCACGCGTATGCATATGGTGGGATTGATTTAACAATTGATACAGTGCAAGATTTCTTACAAGTACCCATAGATTATTATTTAGTAGTGAACATGGACGGCTTATCAGAAATGATTGATGCCATCGGTGGGATAGAAATTGTGAGTCCATTATCTTTTGAATATCGTGGAACTGAGTTCCATGAAGGAGAGCGAAGAGAAGTAGATGGTGTGAAGGCGATGAACTTTGCTCGTATGCGTTATGACGATCCCCAAGGTGAGCTTGGACGTCAGAACAGACAAAAGATTGTTATTAAAGCCATCATTGATAAAGCATTAAGTTTAGATGCAGTCGTCCAATATCCAAGGCTAATTAATGTAGCTAGTCGATATGTAACGACCAATGTTGATTTGAATGAAGTATTATCAATCTACCAACAGTATCTGCCAGCATTAAATAATATTTCTTCAGTACAATTTGAAACGTTAGAAGAAATTCAAATTGATGAAATTGCCTACTATCACATACCTTTAAATGCTCGAGTAAAAGTTGCGAATGAATTTCGTTATGTGAGCAACATGCCTTCAATTACAGCAAGTGATTTAGAGGATCCACTAGGTATCCAAGAAAGTGAAGAGCGGGCTAAATCTTTAGCGGTTATTATTAATCAATATCCAACAGGGCTTTCGGAAGAAGATTTACAAGAACTGAACGAAAGACAAACATCTTTAGAAACGGCAAGGGAAACAATTACTCAACCCGCTCCTGTGGAGAATAATAACTCAACACCAAATAACAATGAATATTGGGAAGAACCAGAATATAGTCAACCCACACAACCGACTCAACCGAATTACCCGCCGGAGGAAAGTACAACTCAACCACCGGTAGAATCACAAGAGCCGGAAGTGCCTGCAGAACCAGAATTACCTGAAACTAGTACACCAGATTATGATGACGGTGGGAATGAACAAGAAGGCAGTTATTCTGAAGAAGCTTCTAATTCTACCCAAGCAAATGAAGGACAAAGCTCAGGAACAAATGATTCGAGTATTAGTTAATCGCTAATACCTGAATAAAAAAGCGCTGACGACAACACTCACGATGGATTAAATTATATCATTGTGGGTGTTTCATCGCGTTAAAGAGTCGACTTTAATAATAGATAAGTCAAAGTGCTCAGAATTTTATAGAATGATGTAAGGATGGGGATCGTTAAGATGAGCCAAAAAGTGAATAAACGTATTCTTCATATTATGAGTAGTCATGGTGGTGGAATATCAACATTTATCCGTAATTTAGCAACAGAGATTCATCGATTTGGAATTGTATTTGATGTAGTAACTTACGGACCATGTCCACCAGAATTTGTTGAGGCCATTCGTCGTACAGGTGGCGATGTGTATCAAATCAAGAATCCGAAAAAAGAAGGATGGAGACAGTTTTACAAATCATTCTCACGTGTCATTAAGTTATATCATTATGATGTTATCCATTGTCATATAGCTGGCTACCGTGCTTTAGCTTACAAAACGATTAGTAACTTCCAAAGTGAGGCTGAATTTATTATTCATGCCCATCATTATGTCGATGACAATCAATTAAGTGTCGCACAACGTTTTTTACATTATCTTAACCAGATGATTAACCAAACTGTCTCTGCTAAATTTGTTGGATGCAGTCGCGATGCTGTTCAAGCGCTTTTCGGTTACAAAATCGACCGAAAAGACATGATTATCATACCGAATAGTATTGAGCCTGATGATTTTATATTTGAATCGGAAGAAGAAAATAACTTTCGTGAAAAGGGACGGGAACACTATGGAATAT
Organism: Ruoffia tabacinasalis; assembly: GCF_042652985.1. Classification (NCBI taxonomy): domain Bacteria; kingdom Bacillati; phylum Bacillota; class Bacilli; order Lactobacillales; family Aerococcaceae; genus Ruoffia; species Ruoffia tabacinasalis. The sequence continues at coordinate 4,401 of NZ_JBHSHQ010000060.1, forward strand.
CAAAGGATACCATAGTCGTTGGACAAGTAGGACGACTTGCACCAATTAAAAATCATGCCCTAACTTTACAAGTAGCTGAAATAGCAAAACTAAAGAAATTAAATATGAAGTTCATTATCGCAGGTAGTGGAGAACTTGAAGAAGAGTTGAAAGAGCGAATTGGAGTGAATCAATTAGATGATTATGTTCAATTAGTTGGACGTATCTCACCGATTTCAGAGTTATTTCCGGTCATGGATGTGCTTTTCTTCCCGTCAATTAACGAAGGATTAGGTACTACGGCCATCGAAAGCCAAGCTGCAGGCGTACCCGTCGTCTTATCACATACAATTCCAATGGAAGTGGAGTTGGGGATCGATTTATTGTATCGGGTTAATTTAAGTGCAGCGCCAAGTGATTGGTTAAAAGAAGTGCTTAAAGCATCTCGAGAAAGTAAAGTAGATTCAAGTGAGCGCTTAATGGCACTTGAGAGAAATAATTACACTAATATTCAAGCGGCTAAGCTATATGCAACATCGATAGCTCAATACACTAATTATTAAAGGTGATATAAATAATGAAACAATTTATGAAAAGGTTAGCGGGCTTTAGCTTAGGACCAATCTTAGGCGCAGCCATCTCTTTGATTTTGTTCCCCATATTTACAAACGCACTCCCAATTGAGGAGTATGGTCGAGCGGGAACATTCGAAACCTTAATTTTACAAATTCCCAATTTTATATATATTGGGATGGATCAAGCGTTTACTCGCGAATATAACCATATGGATAATAAAAGAAACTTGATGCAACAAGCGATGCTTCTACCGTTAATGTTAGGTGTGTTTCTTGTTGCAGTATCAGCTGTTTTTTCAGTTCCATTTTCTGAATGGCTGTTCCAATCAGGGGATTACTACTACATCGTTTGGTACGCTGGAGTTTGGGTGTTAGCAACGATTGTAGAGAGATTTTTACTTTTAAGTATACGAATGCAAGAAAAAGCCGTCGAGTTTTCGTCCTATAGTTTACTACTTAAAGTTGGAAACTTCATAGTATCTATGGGAATGATTTTCGCTGGAGTGAGAGACTTTAGAGCCGTTGTTTATGGTTTGATTTTTGGTCAAATCTTAGCCGATTTAGTCTTATTTTTCCGTTACAGAGATTTATTGGATTTCCGTGGTTTTCAAATTGATCCAAAATTAATTAAGAAAATGTTCCTCTTTGGAACACCGATTATGATTGCAAGCTCTTTAGCTGCTGCGCTTAACTCCATTGATATTATAGTATTGACTGAGTTTTCAAGCTTAAAGGATATCGGAATTTATAAAGCAGGGAGTAAAATAGGTAGTATTATCGGAATATTAAAAACGGCCTTTGCGAGTTTTTGGATTCCGACAGCCTATCGTTGGTATGAAGAGAATAAATCGATGAAACACTATAAATTTATTAGTGATATTGTCTTATTTTTATTATCAGGGTTATTCTTCGTGATCTTAGTCTTAAGGTATCCAATATCCTTAATTTTAAGTTCAGACGGGGAATATTTAGATGTTCAGTACATTATGGGGCTATTAGCATTTCCTCATATTATGTATACTTTGTCTGAGACAACGACATTGGGAATCGTATTTTCAAGAAAGACACATTATAATATCTTTGTAAGTATTATGTCTTTAGTTGTAAGTGTCATTATAAACTTATCACTGACTCCTTTTATTGGTTTCAGAGGGGCCGCATTGGCTTCAACAGCAGCTTATGTTGTTTTCTATCTTGCAAGAACGTATTTTTCAAGTCGAACAGGATTTTACTTTGGACAAAAGAAACAAATAATTACGATGTTAATTATGATTACTGCTGGTCTAATTAATTTATATCCATTGGATTACAGCATTTTTATTACGATTGGTTTAGGTTTATTGGCATTAGTTGTCCAAATACCAACCATTAAAACAGCACTAGAAATTAAGAATCATCCTGGAGAATGGGATTTTACTTAAAAGTTAGAAGGTGAACAACTTTGCGAAAATATTTAATACTGATCGTTACTTCGGTTTTTTTAGGGACGGAGATATTAGCGATTCCAACACCGGTAGCACAAATTACGATTTATCGTTTACTGGTGATTGGTATGATAGCCATCTTTGGTTATCAAATACTCAAACAAGATCCAAATATTAAAATTATCCCGAATAATACGGCCACCGTCATTACTGGTATTTATCTTTTTTGGTGGGCCTGGGGAGCAGTGTCAGTCATATGGACGATTGATGTGATGAACTGGTTCCAAGCGATGTTCTTGCTTACTTTAGGTGTGAGCAGCGTGGTAGGTTTGTACTTGTGGACGAATGATTTAATCACTTGGAAAGCTTTGCTTAAGACAGTTTGGATTATGATGACATTTTTAGCACTTTGGGGCTTTTATGAGATTCTTACGAATCACTATATTTTTGCTAATTTAGAAGCGTTAGATAAGAATAATACCTTTGCTACTCAGCCATCATCTCGTATACCGGTAACGACCTTTACAAATCAGAATGATTACGCAACTTTATTACTCGCATACTTGCCAGTAAATTTAATTATGCTGAATCTCAATCGTCACTCGATTCGACGATATTTATATGTGATTCCAATACTATTAACAGCATATTTAATTTATCGAAGTGATTCACGAATGATTTTACTGAGTTTCGTACTTTTCTTTTTTATGGTTATACTATTACAATTTAATTGGGATATAAAAAGAAAGTATATCTTAAGCGCGATAGGTATCGGTCTAGCCCTTATCGTTGGCTTGATTATATTTGTTCCATCGCTAAATGATATGGTCTCGCACTTGTTTTATCTAGGTGGCGATTTCTATAATACAGGCGATTCACGCCGAATTAACCTATGGCGAAATGGTTTAGTATTCCTAGCAGAAACTTTCGGTTTTGGAGTGGGAGCGGGGAATATTGAAATATGGATGGATATGTTGCCATTTTTACCTATTGATGAATTTACAAACATTCATAACTGGTGGCTTGAGATACTAGTCGGTTATGGTGTCATAGTATTTGTCCTATACGTTGTAAGTTATGGCTTATTAATCCAAGCTTTAAACCGACTCCGTCATCATGAATCAAAAGTCATTCGTCAAATTGCAATTAGTTTTATATCGTTCTTAGTTGTATATATCTTTGCGAGTATCACAAGTGCGAATAACATGTTGATTGAATGGCATTGGGTTTACTTTGGAATAATGATTAGCTTTGTGAAGTTAATGGAAATGAAGAACGTCACGAAACCAAAAAAGAATGAGGTATGAATATGAGTTTAGCAACAATAATAAATGAGTTATGGCGATTTTTTAAAGATAATATTGTAAGAATATTAATTGGCGCCTTAGTTATATCTGTGATTACTGTCGGTGCACGTTATTTTATCACTGATATTTTATTATCTGACCGCCAAGAGGCTGCAGATTACCTTGAGGATGTTTATACTCAAGAACCGAGTTCATTTAAAGCAGTGGTAACGATTGAAGATGGTCAAATCTTCTCGAATCCACATTTATTTGATGATTACTTTACATCGCCTCAAGTAGTTGAAGCGGTTGAAGAAACAACAGGAATTGAATTCCAAGAAACAATTGATAGTGAAAAAACATTGGAGTTATTTAAAACACCAACGTTTCGTGGGTCAATCTCTGCAGTGAGAGACAATGCTTCCGGCGTTTTTATCTTCCGAGTGTTAGCAGGGAAGACAGCCGAAGAAAATTTAGCGATAGCGAATGCTTACCGTGACTTATTAGCTTCAGGTGAGATTCCATTTATGGATAACCAATTTGCAGATATCACTTTAGAACCTGTGATTGGTGAAGTATTGGATACAGAAGAATATCTAAGTTTACCAACGGTTGAGACATTGAGCGTATATCGTTCGAATAATGCGAGATCATTAATTGTATATGGTGTCTTAGGCTTCGTTGTTGGACTGATCTTAACAAGTGGAATTGTCTTCTTACAAAGATTGCGTAAGAGCAAGATTAATTATGCCTTTGAGTATGCATGGGACTTAGATGATCAGCATATACTTGTTCATAGTAGCCATGAAGGTGCTGTATATAATGTTCAAGATGCGATTCGTATACCAGCGGTTAACTTACGTTGGATTGTTTCTCAAAGTGCCTTATCGGAGGACTTTGAAGACACAAATGATTCGTCAGAACGATTTATTTCGAAGTTGCAAGAAGTTAAGAGTGATGAACAGGCACCGAAACAAATTGTGATTGTCATCCAAGCGAATCATACAGAGAAACGTTGGTTAAAAGACCAAATGACAATGGCGACTTTATACAATGTGCCATTGAAATTAGTTCACGTTTATTAATTAAGGAGGCTAAAATTTGCCAACTTTTGAAGAAGGTTTAGTATCCATTATCACACCCGTGTATAATGCAGAACGCTTTATTAGCGAGACCATTGTGAGTGTTATTAAACAAAGTTACACCAATTGGGAAATGATCTTAGTCAATGATTGTAGCCAAGACAACTCGGTTGAAATTATTGAAGGGTTTGCTAAAGAAGATAAGCGAATTAAATTAGTTAATTTAGCTGAAAACAGTGGGGCAGCCGTGGCACGTAATACTGGAATCGAGAATGCCAAAGGAAGATATATTGCTTTCGTTGATAGTGATGATTGTTGGTCGGAGTCGAAACTGACAGAACAACTTGTATTTATGCAAGAAAAACAGGTTGGTTTTACATATACGGACTTAGCATTAATCAACGAATTAGGTGAGGTATTAAAAGACCGCGTCAATGTACCGGCTTCCTTCTCGTATTCAGAGCTATTAAAAAATACAGCCATTGCCTGTTCGACGGTCGTCATTGACCGCGAATTAATTGGAGATTTCCGTATGCCTCTTGTTCGAAAAGGACAAGACACAGCAACGTGGTTAATGTTAATGCGTGAGCGAAAAGTTAAAGCTTATGGCTTACAAGAAGTTCATAATTATTATCGTCAAGTTCAAGGTTCGATTTCAAGTGACCGGATTGGTGCATTGAAACGGACGTGGAATACTTATTATAATTTAGAAAAATTACCATTACCCAAAGCAGTGTATTATTTTTCACATTATGTATTAAATGCAGTATTACGCCGGTTATAAGCAAAAAGTCTGAGACGCAGCGTGCGCTTCAGACTTTTTTGTTATTTCTTTTTTATTGGGTGTCTTAAGATAGTTTTAAGCTTGGCTGGATCAGCTTTTCGAGGATCCGATAAGTAGATTTCATGATGATGCTTGATGTCACTAATATCTAGTTGATAGCCTTCTTGGTTGATATAGTCATGCATCTTAGACACAGAATGTACTTCATCGTCATAAGGTCCAATATGGAGGATTTGGACAGTTAAACCTTCAGTTATCGTTGTAAGATAGACGTTTGCAGTGTTGATTTTCTTCTTGTTTAGAACTTCATTTTGAGCCTACTCAAAGACTTGAGGTGTGACATACTCTGGCATTCGCAACTTCATAACCCATTGGAAGTCTTCTTTTCTTGATGAATCCACACCATGTACACCGTCTTGCCACCAATATCCTTCAAGCGGTGGAACAACAAATACAAAGAAATCATCAATTGTGTAGCCATTACGCTCACTCATCCGAATCGTGTAGGCTAGGCTATATAATTGTTTTACTGCTGCCTGGTATTCCCCGTCTAATTCATTCGGGTCACCCATACCATCAATCGCAATAAACTTCATCTTAGGTATATCAATAATTTCTGGTATTGTTTTTGGTTTATAAAACTGCTTCTCTTCTTTTTTAAAATCTTGAATTGTAAAATTAAGCTAGAAAAATAAATAAACCATTTGTGGTACACTCAAATCAAATTTCCAAC
>NZ_JBHSHQ010000061.1:0-80517 GCF_042652985.1 Ruoffia tabacinasalis
TAAAAACATTGTACCGCAAAAGGGCTGTTACATGGCCTTTTATCTTTTACACAATTATATGGACTTTATCGAAAAAAATAACCAAAAATTGAAAGTAATTATAGGGGGTATGATATTTATTTTTCTTTACTTTTATATAATATTTCATAAAAAACAATAATCATAATGAAAATTTATAGCTTATGTTGTAAAATGATATGTAGGCAATATATTAAGAAAATAATATTAGAATTTACCTGTCTTGAACGCTTGATTGTATAGAATTTTAGTGAAAGATAAAACTAAATTTATAAATAAACACAAAAAAAGCGCCGAGACAGCGCTACTCCTAGAAGTTGATTACGGACTAAGCCTTATTTTAACTTGCTATGTTGTATTGAATGATTCCAAAACTTATACTGAGAGAACGATACATAAACATGTGTTTTAGAGCTATGTTGTATTGAATGGTTTTTTATAAAATACTAGAAGTCTTGTTAATCTACTGATTTTTAGTGTTTTTTGTCTTACTTCTATTTTCTTTCCTTTACCTCTCAAAGAACATTTTCCCAAACTCATTCACTATCTGTTATAATAATCACGTATCTAAACAGAATTTAACTATATATAATCAACAAGGAGAACGAAACATGAATATAACAGTAGTGGGATTAGGTTACGTTGGACTTTCAAATGCGATTTTACTAGCACAACACAACAACGTTCGAGCATTAGAAATCGTCCAAGAAAAAGTCGACTTAATTAACCAAGGTAAATCACCGATAGCGGATAATGAAATTCAAAATTACTTAACAAATAAAGACTTAACTCTGGAAGCAACCACAGATAAAGAGCATGGTTTCGGTCATAAACCAGAATTCGTTGTCGTAGCAGCACCGACGGATTATGATGACGTGAAGGATCACTTTAATACAGTTGCTTTAGAAAGCGTCATTGAAGATGCGTTAGAGTATGCACCCGACGCGACTATTATTATTAAATCAACCATACCAGTAGGTTATACTCGTCGAATCAATGAAAAATATAAGACGAATAATATTGTCTTCTCGCCCGAATTTCTTCGTGAAGGAAAAGCGTTATTGGATAATTTATATCCTTCAAGAATTATTGTTGGAGAAAAATCAGAGCGCGGTCAAGCTTTCGCAAATTTAATGTTGGAAGGTGCGATTGCGAATGATGTTCAAGTTTTATTAATGGACTCCACAGAAGCAGAAGCAGTGAAATTATTCTCAAATACCTACTTAGCATTACGTGTGTCATATTTTAATGAGTTGGATACGTATGCGGAAACTAAAGGATTGAATACAAAGGCAATTATTGATGGGGTGAGTTTAGATCCTCGAATTGGTGATTACTACAATAATCCATCTTTTGGTTACGGTGGATACTGCCTACCAAAAGATACGAAGCAATTGTTAGCTAACTACAAAGATGTACCAAATAATTTAATACGTGCAATCGTTGATTCGAATGCAACTCGTAAAGGCTTTGTAGCGAATCAAGTTCTAGCAAAAGAGCCTAAAGTTGTTGGGATTTATCGTTTAGCTATGAAGACAGATTCGGATAACTTCCGTCAGGCTGCGATTTTCGATATTATGAGAGAAATGCGTGCTGAAGGGGTTGAAGTGATTATTTACGAACCGAGCTTAAATGCTGTCTCTTTTGAAGGGTATCGAGTCCTTAGTGATATTAATGAATTTAATCTAACTTCTGATGTGATTTTAGCGAATCGCATTTCTGAAGAAATTGAAGAAGTACGTGAGAAAGTTTATACAAGAGATATTTATAACGAAAATTAATTTAGATTTAGCCATTCATTTCAATAAGAAGTGAATGGCTTTTATTTATGTAAAGCTCATACCATGAGTTTCACTTATTATATAGTAGTAAGCAGATGTTTAACGGTCAAGAATTCATCATGTTATAATTAAATTATCTTAGCAAAGGGAGGACAATATAATGACAAACAATAACATTGAAGATCCGAGAACAAAATATTATACAGACGGTTTCTCAGAGAAAAATGAAGATGTCGCAAAGTCACCAGCGCTACAAAAGGATATGAAACCTGTTCCTGATTGTGGGGAAGAGTCATATAAAGGTAAAGGGCGTTTAGAAGGACGTCATGCGTTAATTACTGGTGCAGACTCTGGAATAGGTCGGGCAGCGGCAATTGCTTTTGCGCGTGAAGGTGCGGACGTTGCGTTTCAGTATTTTCCAGGAGAAGAACCAGACGCAGAAGAGGTTCGCGAATTAATTGAAGCAGAAGGACGAAAAGCACTATTAATTCCAGGCGATTTACGTGAAGAAGGCGTAGCAACAGAATTAATCAACAAAACTGTCGAAGAATTCGGTGAGATTGATATCTTAGTACTGAACTCTGCTCAACAAATCGCCCAAGCAAAATTAAGCGACTTATCAATGAAACAAGTAAATGATACATTCAAAGTGAATATTATTAGTATGTTTGAAGCGGTTAAGGCGGCTGAGAAACACTTGAAAGCTGGGAGCTCGATTATTACTACAACTTCCGTACAAGCAACAAACCCATCCGCATCGCTATTAGATTATGCTGCAACAAAAGGTGCGATTTCTAACTTTACGGTAGGTATGTCTAAATACTTCGGTAAAAAAGGGGTACGCGTGAATTCAGTAGCGCCAGGACCAATTTGGACGCCGCTTCAGTTAGATGACGGAAAACTTGAAGGAGACTTAGAAACATTTGGTCAAACTGAAACACTTGAACGTGCAGGACAGCCAGTTGAATTAGCACCGGTTTATGTCTTTTTAGCTTCAGAAGAAGCGAGTTATGTCACAGGTCAAATCTATGGTGTGACAGGTGGTCAAGACATTAGTCTATAAACGAATCTATATATAAGTTAAATGTAATATATTGCCCTGGATAACTAAAGTTACTTTGTTATATTTATATAACGAAGTAGCTTTTTTTGTTTGTAACACAATGAAAACTTATCATTGCAAGAAGTATATCATTTTACATTATGATGTCAGGTGATATACTAGTAATATAATTTAGAAAAATTTTAGGAGGAAATTATATGGATTTTTCATCATTCTTTGCGACACTTGACGCAATGTTACCAGGAATTATCGGAGCACTATTACTATTAGTTTTAGCTCTAATTCTTGCTTGGGGACTTAAACGTCTAACAATTAAAGGACTAGAGAAGGTTGGTTTTAGTCGCCGTACACAATCATGGGGCATGGCTAAGACAGAAGAGGAAGGTCAGCAATATACTGAAACGGTTGGATCAATCGTTTACTTTGCGACACTGTTATTCTTCTTACCAGGAATTTTAAACGGTTTAAATGTGGGTGGCGTTATGGACCCAATCGTGAACATGTTTAATAAATTCTTTAGCTATATTCCGAACATTTTAACAGCGATTGTTATTCTAGTCGCTGGTGCTTACTTCTGTAAGTTCGTTAAAAAGCTTGTTCGTAACTTATTATTAGGTTTAAACATTGATAAATGGTATGCAAAACTAACTGGTAGTACAACAGGTGCTGACGTCAATGAAGGTCAGATTGCAGAAGTACTTGCGACAGTTGTTTATGTATTAATCTTTATCCCAATTTTAACTGTAGCACTTGAAACATTAGGTATTCAATCAATTTCAGAACCGATTGTAGCAGTATTAAATCAAATCTTAAGTGCGATTCCTAATATCATTACAGCTGCTGTATTACTAATTATTGGTGGTGTTGTAGCGAAATTATTAGGTGACTTAATCGAAAACCTACTAGCAACAACAGGTGTTGATAAATACTCACGTTACTTAAACTTCCGTTCAGAAGTTTCTGACGTTAAAATTTCAAACATTACAGCTGCAGTTGTTAAAGGTGTGTTGATGTTATTCTTCTTAGTTGAAGCAATTTCTGTATTAAACTTAGAAGTTCTTAATACCATTGGTGCAGCAATCATTGCTTACATCCCATTAGTATTAAGTGCGATCATCATCTTAGCAGTTGCATTAATCGGTGGTAACATCTTAGCTAACTTCATTTCAAAAGCAACGGGTAACAAGTTATTTGGTGAAATCATCCGTTACGCAATTATCGTTTTAGGAGCATTCATGATCTTGGAACAATTACAAATCGCTCAAACAATTGTCAATGCAGGATTCATTATTATCCTTGGTGCAGCTGGTCTTGCAGCAGCCTTAGCCTTTGGTTTAGGTGGACGCGACTTCGCGGCTCGCCAATTAAACAAAGCGGATAAAGCCATTGAAGAAGAGATCGACAAAGCTGAAGATAATAACAACCATACAATTTAATCTATTGATAGAAGCCGCCTAAACTTTAGTCGGCTTCTTTTTTGTGTAAAATAGTGGAGTAGGGTGTTCAACTGGAGGAGTATAAAATAATTATTCCAGTTGAAGTGTTTAACTGGAAGAATCTAAACAAATTCCTAAATTTAAACTTACCAACACTATCTTTTGCACAAAACTGTCCTAAAAGAGTATAATAAACTAAAACAACAATGGAGGGATTAGAATGCCTTTTGTACGAATTCAATCTAAAGAAGGACGCACACCAGAACAGAAAGAAACTTTAGCAAAAGCAATCATTGAATCGATGATTGATCAAGGCTATGCGAATAAGGAAGCGATTAGCGTCACCTTTGAAGATATGGCTAAAGAAGACTTTTACAGTGGAGAAGACTACTAAAGACACAAATGCCCCTTGAGAACCTCAGGTCTCAAGGGGTATTTTTATGCATTCAATATGATGTTCATCGATTGATCAACGGATGATTCATAGGTTGCACCAAATTTGTTTAGATGAACCATTAATAAGTAAAGTCGGTAGAACTCGATGCGCAATTCTGAACCTTCAGACAGTGGGTAAGCTTCATCATAAGCAGCATAGAAGTCAGAATTAAAGCCACCAAATACTTTAGTCGCTCCCAAATCAAATTCGCGGTCACCGTACATAGAAGCGGGGTCAAATAAAGCAGGGCTACCGTCAGACAGGAACATATAGTTACCTGCCCATAAGTCACCATGTAATAATGAAGGGTCACTTTTGTGCTGAGTTAAGTTATCCACCATAATTTGTCTCACTTGTTGATAAGTCTCGCTTTGTTGTTGGTTCCATTTGTTGTTATCCACAAGCAGTCTGTGTAGTTTGTCCATCCTTCTTTCTACAAAAAGCTCTATCCAAGAATCAGTCCATGAATTATCGAACTGAATGTCAGCACCTTCATATGGGGCGTCAAACCCGTACAAACCATTATCCGAGTGATACTGATGCAATTGGGCAACCATTCTTCCTAGTTCACGTTGACTCCCATTTTGACCTTCCTCGAGATAGCTAAGTAATAGATAAGCATCACCTTGGTTTTCGCCCGAATCAATGACCTGCGGTACAGTGATTCCAGCTTTAGCCATTTCTTCTAAGCCTGCAATCTCACCTGTATAAAAGTCTGCACTGCGACCTGCTTGGACGAGTAGGAAGTAAGGTTTGGAATCTGTCTCTACTCGAAAGGCTTGGTTTACATCGCCTCCTGATACAGGGATGATTTCTTGAATTGAATCGATAGGTAATACATCTTTCCAGTTATGACTCATTGAATAAGCGCCTCCTTCTTGATTATTCAATATATTCATCTTTAGTAATAACCTCATCTGGCGTTTCAAAGCCTTCTTTTTGGTCTTGTTCAAAGTTTTCTTCAATGATTTGTGGTGGGCTAATATGTTTTGTCCAGAAGCCTCCGTGAATGTATTTTGCATCATATGAGATGAAAAATGCGTTCGGGTTTAGTTCATTAATTGTGTTACGCAAGGCTTTCTCAGTAGAACGTGGCGTGAGAATCGTTAAGACTAACCGGTTTCCATTCCGTCCGTAACCAGGTTGAATTGTCACCCCATAGCCACGTTCCCGCAAGGAATCAGCCAGCACATGGTTGTCATCATCAGTAAATACTTGCATGACAGAATAACCTAAAGCAATCCGGTCCTCTACTAACATACCTAAGTAAATTCCAACGCCAAAACCTAAAGCGTAAAAGATGAGGTACATGATGTTTTCTTCAATGTATGACATCACCATTGATAAGCCGAGTGTGTAAATCGTTATTTCGATAATAGCTAAGATCGGAGCAAGGTTTCGGTAACCTCGCATCGTCAGTAATGTTCGAATCGTGTTTAGCATAATATATACTAAGTTGATGGCAAAAATTTGTCCTAATACAAGCCAGTTCATAAATCAAAGGCCTCCTTTTAATAATCTCTAAAGTAAATGTTACAGTAAATTAAATTTTATGTAAATTAACTCGCTGTTTGTAGCTATATTTATAGGTTATGATAAAATAAGTTATCATTTGAAAAGAGGTAAAACTATGAAGAAAAGGTTAAAGCAATTAGCAGTTCTGATTGTATTGTTTTGGTCTTGGCATGCTGTATGGCTCTACTTCAATTTAGATGTTGGAGAGACTCCCGTACTCAGCGATGTGATCATCGTACCTGAAGGTGGAGATGGGCGTGAGGATCAAGCTGGCCGACTATTACTCGATGGTTATTCACTATCCGACCGAATTATTGTCTCACCTCTTTATGGAGAGAACTTAAATCTTTTACCTCACTATCAAAATGCAGGTGTGAGAGAAGATCAGATTATCGCTGAAAATGAAGCAACAAGTACCTACACAAATGCCGTAAACACATTAGAATTAATGGAGGAGAACGGCTGGGGCTCTGCATTAGTCGTCACATCTGATTACCATACGAGACGGACACGCATGATTTATGAGCGAGTAAACCGTCATTATGACTTTGATTTAACTTATATTTCAGCTTACGTTTATACGAATGAAGGGGAAGTCATTACTTATCTTGATACACCTGGACTTCGCAGTGCAGGGCGTCGTGAAATATATAAATATTATGGTTATCTATTTGGCTTATATCACTTCTTGGATTTAGATTAATAGTCATTTCTTTAGACTTTTGAATTTAGAAGCGGTATTATGTATTTTCTAAAAAATTGAATAGGGGGATTACATGTCAAAAAATTACAATATTGATAAGGTGAAGTTTGTTGCTGCTATTGGAGTAGTACTCATTCATGTATTTGCATTTATCGATTCGGCATATAACGAACCTTTGATTGAACTACAATGGCCTCGTGCTATATTTAACTACGCTGTTCCTTTGTTCTTCGCAATTACAGGTTATATATTGTCAAGCCGAACAAATGCATACATGTTAAAGTACGCAAGCAGTGTTTTACGTTTATTTATTTCTATTTCATTATTTTATTACGTGGTGTCTTTACTCATGGCAGGCCTCGAAGCTTGGTTGTATGAAGAACCGGTCATGGACGCTGTGATGGTCATCTTCCGTTCTAAAACGTGGCGGCAATTTGCGCAAGGAACAATTGGTTCTTACCATCTATGGTACTTATGGGCGAGCTTTCTTGGTATCTTGTGTTTGTATGGCTTAAATAAGATAATCAACTCACCAAGAATCTTAATCGTAAGTGTATTTGTCTTATATCTTGTATCGCTTTACTGTCTTGAAAATGGTCTGTTAACTGATATATTACGTTACGGGGGCTTCCCAAAAGCCTTGATGTATACAAGTATCGGCTATTATGTAGGGGTGCAAGGGGATTACTGGAAGTATAACTGGCGTGTCTTAATTGGTTGGATGTTTGTCTATGTTGTTACTTTTGGCTTTTTCTACCAAGGACAATATCTCGAACTATTATTTATTCCAACGATTTACTTAGTGATCACATTCTTTAATCGATACAAAGGTCAAGAAACAGTGATTGCGAAATTAGGGGATTACTCGGACCAAATTTATCTTTTACATGCTTTGGGTATTAATGTATACGGCCTATTGCTGTTCGTCTTTCCCAAGCTTCAGATTCACTCACTTCCCATTCGCGTTGTATTGATTACATTATTCGCAGTTGTCTTTTCACTTCTGTTATATATGCCACTCAACCGCTTTTATTTGGAACCGATGCAAAATTGGCTAAAGAAACTGCGTTTCAAATTTAATGATAATAGCAAACCAAACAATAAAATAGATTTAACTCAGAGCACATCGAAGTCATAAATTCGGTGTGTTTTTCGTTGTCTGACGATTTTTGCTGTTAATTCCATATTTTCGATTGAATTCGCTAAAAGTAAGTAAAAAAACATCTGACCTCTCCGTAATCATATTTTATTTACAAAAAAATAGTAGCAATTTCAATGAAATATCATTACATTAACAGTTGTACATAATATTAAAAATGGTATAATTGGTACGGTTTTATCTATATTTATATATATTTTGAAAGGGGAATCGTTTTTTATGAACGGAAAATTCTTTAACCTAATGCAAACATTAGGTAGATCTTTCATGTTACCGATCGCTTTATTACCGGTAGCTGGTCTGTTTCTTGGTATTGGTGCAACCATTACTGGGGACGCATTTATTGCACAGTGGGGCTTAGAAAATATTCTAGGCGAAGGTACAATCCTTAACGGGATCTTAAGTATCTTGACTGATGTTGGAGACATTATTTTTGGAAATCTGGCATTGTTATTCGCAATTGCGGTGTCGAGTAGTTTAGCTACTGCCCGTAAAGAGGTTGCGGCACTTTCAGCCGTTATTGGTTACTTAGTCATGTATCAATCAATTACTAGTACGTTGGCAAACTTTGGTGACATTGAGTCATTAAAAGAGATCAACGGTTTAGTTGGTTCAGTCTTAGGTTTTGAAGAAACATTGAATACAGGAGTATTCGGTGGGATTATTATCGGTTTAGTTGTTGCTTACTTACACAACAAATTCTACCGTGTTAAATTCCCAGATGCTTTATCATTCTTCGCGGGAACTCACTTTGTTCCAATTATCTCAACCGTTGCTGCTTTAATCGTTGGTGCAATCTTAGCCTTCGTTTGGCCATTCATCGGTGGGGGAATCGCTTGGTTAGGTGAGACAATCGCAGGATCAGGTCCAATTGGTGGATTCTTCTACGGTTACGTATACCGTGCATTAATCCCATTCGGCTTACACCACGTGTTCTACTTACCATTCTGGCAAACAGCAATGGGTGGTTCTATTGAGGTTGCTGGTGAAGTAGTTAACGGAGCGCAAAACATTGTCTTCGCTCAATTACAAAATGGTGACGTTATTAGTCCAGAAGCGGCTAAATACTTCTCATTCGCATTCCCAATGATGTTAGTTGGTTTCCCAGCTGCAGCATTAGCAATGTACCATACAGCTAAACCTGAACGTAAAGCTGATGTTAAAGGTCTTTTATTCTCAAGTTCATTAACTTCGTTCGTAACAGGTATAACAGAGCCGATTGAATTCTCAATTCTATTCGCCTCACCAGTACTTTACTTTGGTGTTAACGCGGTATTAGCTGGTTTATCAGTAGTAGTGGTTGAATTATTAAGTATCGGGGTTGGGTTTACATTCTCAGCTGGTTTCTTAGACTTCTTCCTATATGGTATGTTACCGGGTAATGAACGAACAAACTGGATTATCTTAGCGATTTATTCACTTATTTGGGGATTAGTATACTACGGACTATTCCGTTGGGCGATTACGAAATTCGACTTAAAAACACCCGGTCGTGAAGATGATGAAGAAGAAACTCGTTTACGTAGTAAAGATGAGTACCGTGAAGAGCATGGTATTGGTCAAGCTGCTAAAACAACAACCACTTCATCAACAGGTGAATTAACTGAAGAGGAGTTACGCTCACAACAAATTTTAGAAGGTCTTGGTGGACAAGACAACTTAGCAAGCTTTACTAACTGTGCAACACGTCTACGTGTAACAGTTGAAGATGGCGAGCAAGTGAATCAAGCACAATTACGTCGTACAGGTGCTGCTGGAGTTACTGTAAGTGGTAAATCTGTACAAGTTATCTATGGTACTCAAGTTGGTGGAATTGCGACTGACTTAGAAGATTATATTAACCGTGTTAACAAAGGTGAAATTCAAGTCACTGAAGCTACTTCTCAAGAAGCAGAAGTAGTTGTGGATGAAGAGCCAAAAGCAACTCCAGCAAAAGAAGAAACTGAACAAACAGTTGAAGGAATTGCAAGTCCATTAACAGGTCGTGTGGTTGCATTAACAGATGTTCCAGACGCAGCTTTTGCAAGTGAAGCATTAGGTAAAGGGGCAGCAATTGAGCCAACGGTTGGCGAAGTTGTATCACCAGTTAATGGTAAAGTTGTTACTGTATTCCCAACAGGTCATGCGATTGGTTTACAAACTGAAGCTGGCGCTGAAATCTTAATTCACATCGGTCTTGATACAGTTAATTTAGACGGTAAAGGCTTCAATGTGTTAGTTGATGCAGACGAAGAAGTAACTGTTGGACAAAAATTAGTTAAATTCGATATCGATCTAATTAAAGAAGCTGGTTACTCAACAATTACACCTGTTGTTGTAACAAACACAGCAAACTATAACAATGTCTCTGCTTCTGAGTTAGAAACAGTTAACGCAGGTGACGAGTTAATTACAATTGATTAATGATTGGAATTAATAACTAAAGTTTACAAAGAAACCGCTAGTATCGGAAAAGGTACTAGCGGTTTCTTTGCCTTGTTAGGGATGACAGCGTTTAACTGGAGGAATCTAAACAAATTGTTCCAGCTACGGCGTTTAACTGGAGGTATCTAAATGAATTGTTCCAGCTGCGGTGATTAACTGGAGGAATCTAAATGAATTGTTCCAGCTGCGGTGATTAACTGGAGGAATCTAAATGAATTGTTCCAGCTACGGCGTTCAACCGGAGGAATTTAAATTAATTCATCCAGCTGAGGCGTTTAACCGGAACATTACAAAATTATTCTTCCGCTTCTACTGAAGAAAGCACACCAATCAAGGGTTATAGCTTCCTCTTCCGCTTCATAAAGGAAAATGTTTAACTATGAAAGCATTTACATTGCGCTTCGAGAGAAATAGAATAGATTTATAAGTTATAGCAGACATATTTCCAGTACTTAAATTACTTACGGAAGAAAGCAATAAAGTCGTTATAAATTTCAAGGAGGCAGATATATATGTATAAATTTCCAGATGGGTTCTTGTGGGGGACATCAACTTCAGGTCCACAAAGTGAAGGAGTGGAGCCAGGAGACGGTAAAGGGATGAGCAATTGGGACTATTGGTTCCAAGAAGCACCAGAGAAATTCCATAATGGCGTTGGACCTGGTCGCACGTCAACATTTTATAAGAACTATAAAGAGGATATTGATTTTCTTGAACAAACGGGACATACAACCTTTAGAACATCGATCCAATGGTCACGATTAATTCCTGAAGGTGTTGGGGAAGTGAACCAACAAGCAGTTGAGTTTTACCGTGATGTATTCGAACGCATTAATGCTAAGGGCATCAAGTTGATGATGAATTTATACCACTTTGATTTACCTTATGCCTTACAAGAAAAAGGCGGCTGGGAAAATAAAGAAACAGTCTACGCATTCCGTGATTTTGCAGCGACATGTTTTGAACTGTTTGGCGATTTGGTGGACACTTGGTTTACATTCAATGAGCCCATCGTACCAGTTGAAGCAGGTTACTTAGGTGACTTTCATTATCCAGCCAAACATGACTTTAAAGCAGCGATTCAAGTCGGGTACAATACACAACTTGCGAGTTCAATGGCAGTTGAAGCGTGTCACCGATTGAATCCAGATCACCGAATTAGTGTCATCCTTAATTTAACGCCGGCGTATCCGAAAAGTGATAGCCCTGAAGATAAGAAAGCAGCGCGCATTGCGGAATTATTCCAAGCGAAAAGCTTCTTAGATCCATCAGTGAAAGGTGAGTATCCAGAGGAATTAGTACAAATTGTTAAAGACGCAAATGCTTTACCAGAGTATACCGACGAAGAATTAGACATTATCAAAAACAACACGGTCGATTTCTTAGGTGTAAATTACTATCAACCATTACGTGTACAAGCACCGTCACATACAGGTGACATTGATGTTGCATTAGGTTTAGAGAATTACTTCGACAACTACATTATGCCAGGTAGAAAAATTAATCCACACCGCGGTTGGGAGATTTACGAACAAGGTATTTATGATATCGCGATGGATATTAAAGAAAATTACGATAACATCGAATGGATCTTGACTGAGAATGGTATGGGGGTTGAAGGCGAAGAGAAATTTAAAGTAGACGGTATGATTCAAGATGACTACCGCATTGAATTTATCCAAAATCATTTAAAAGAATTACACCGAGCCATTCAAGACGGCGCAAACTGCCATGGTTATATGTTATGGACATTTATTGACTGCTGGTCATGGTTAAATGCTTACAAAAACCGTTATGGCTTAGTCGAATTAGATTTAGAAACACAAGAGAAAACAATGAAAAAATCAGGTTACTGGTTTAAAGAATTGAGCGAGAACAACGGCTTTTAAGCTAGTATACCTTTAGAAGGTGAGAATTAAAGATGAGTAATTTACCCATAAATAGTAAAGACGCTCAGATAATACAGTTTTTATATAAGAAATCAGAAGAATATCTATCAAGTACGTTGATTGGCGAACACATTAGTGTGTCAGACCGAACCGCCCGCAAATATATTAAGAATATTAAACAATTTCTACCAGAACACGGTGGGAAAATCGAAACGAAAAAAGGCTATGGCTTCAAATTAAAAGTCACTGACAGCGTGAAGTTTAACCGGATGTTAGAAGAGTTGAGTTCTAACCGACGCAACCCTTCTGATGTTCTGTCTATGACGGAAGCGAAAGACCGAGAACGATTCATTTTAAACAAGATTTTCTTAGAAGATCAGTTGTTTACGGTAGATGAATATGCGATTGAGTTATTTGTTAGTACATCAACGATTATGCACGCTCTGCAAAACATACGCAACTTCTTCAGTCATTATGATTTAACTTTACGTAACAATGTGAATGAAGGGGTATCTGTTGAAGGACCTGAAATTGAGAAAAGACGCTTTATCTTGAATTACTTTTTTGATTCAAAGCAAATCGATTACTTTATGGACTTTAATCATGACCATTTTGCAGGCTTAGATTTATCGATTGAGTCATTATTTATTATAGTTTTAGAAGAATGTCGCAATGGCGCAATTCAATTATCTGATTATGTATTACAGAATCTTGTCTTACACCTTGCTTTAGCCATTGTACGAATTAAGGCAGGTAAGACGATTGATTCCTTTCGAAGTAAGCAAAGTCTGGATATTAGTTATGAGATTGAAATTGCGGACCGTATCGTAAAGCGAGTGGAAACATTAGCGGATGTGACGTTTCCAGATGATGAAGCCAACTACATTGCCCTCCATCTGAAGTCTAAATCTAAACATGATAAAGCCGATGATCCGGAAGCAAGTAAGACGGAGTTACAAAACCAGATTATTGAAGTTTTATCACTGATTGAGGAAAGTAGTGAGATGCAATTTAGTATGGATCCCATGATTGTGATGGGATTGGAGGCGCATTTTGAACCGTTACTGACTCGGTTGAAGATGGACATTCCATTAAAGAATCCCCTATACGAGGAAGTATATGAAAAATACGCCCCCGTATTCAATGAAACGAAACGGTACTTTTCTCAAATGCCTCTATTAAAAGACTTTGAGATTGATAATCATGAATGGGCTTATATTACCTTACATATGCTGGCGTCAGTTGAGCGGTTCCGTCAAAGTCAACGTTTGAAAGTGATCGTGATTTGTTCTACCGGAATGGGAAGTGCGCAAATGCTTCGCAACCGATTAGAGAATGAATTTGGTCAAAGTATTCAAATTGTAGATGTCATTAGTTACTATCAACTGAATGAGAGTCAATTGGAAGATGTGAATTTAATCGTCTCAACGATTGATATTTCAGTGTCTTTCTTCTCAATTCCAGTCGTTCGTGTCAGTGTCTTTTTAACCGAATCAGACATTGCTCAAATTGATGCTTATATTAAAGACCGGAGTTCAACAGACAGTTTCGTAACACCGAAATTACTGGCTGAAAACCATGCCCTGCGATTATTTGACACTTACTTTAGTGAAGATAGATATTTAGTCACATCAGGGCCGCAGACGCGCGACACACTTTTGAAAGAATTAGTGAGCAGCTTAACGGGTTGTCAAACACCGTCGCAAGTGAATGAATTTATTAAACATATTGAACTGAGAGAACGTTTTGGTTCCCTCGCTTTCTCAGATACAATCGCCTTTCCACATCCGTCGATTGCCTTAACAGTGCATAGCGAGATGGCGATAGCCATTGTACCAGAAGGGATGTATTGGGATGAGGATCACCAAGCAGTCAAGTTTATTATTTTAATGTCACCGTCAAAAGTGATGAATAAAGGCTTAAGTCAAGTGACGGATTACTTCGTTGATTTAATCGACAATGAAGCCGATCAGGCTGAGTTATTGGAAGAGCCCAGTTTTGAACATTTTAAAGAAAAATTTATAAAAAATCATACAAAGCAAAAGGAGAAATAGAATATGAAAGAGATTATGTTAGTTTGTAACGCAGGTATGTCAACAAGTATGTTAGTAACAAAAATGCAAAAAGCCGCTGAAGCTCAAGGTGTCGACGCGAAAATTTGGGCAGTATCATTATCAGAAGTGGATGAAAACATTAAAAAGAATAACATCGAAGCCATCTTAGTTGGACCGCAAGTAAAATTCGTCGTTAAAAAATTCAAAGCCGCTTATGAACCAGAGATTCAAGTGACAGATATTCCAATGGCAGATTATGGAAGAATGGATGGAGAGAAAGTTCTAGCTTTAGCACTTTCCCTGCTTGACTAAAAAAGAAACGGAATGGACAGATAGGAGTACAGACAAATGAGTGAACCAGTAAATTTAGAAGCTATTATGGGCTTAATTATGTACGGCGGAGATGCTAAAGGAAAAGCGATTGAAGCCATTGAAGCAGCTAAAGAAAATGATTTTGAAACTGCTGAAGCGAAGATTGCTGAAGCGAGTGAATCTTTAGTCACAGCGCATCAATCTCAAACAAGTTTATTAACCAATGAAGCTCAAGGCGAATCGATGGAAGTGTCTTTATTATTAATCCACGGACAAGATCATTTGATGAACGCGATTACCTTTATTGATTTAGCCAAAGAAGTGATTGATATTCATAAAAAATTCGCTGCCTTAGAAAAGTAGGTGAAAGGATTGGAAATTACAAAAGTATATGATGCACATTCGGAAGATTTCTTTCATCTTCTAAGAAATTCTTTCAAAGCAGATTATCAAAGTAATACTAAAAAAGCCATAAATGTGTTAGATATTCAACCAGGACTCAAGTACACAAAACATTTTGGCAAAGACAATAAACAAAAAGTGCTTATTGAAGTGGAAGAGATGACTTTTCCACTTCATTACCGAGTGAAGTTATCTTCGAATCGAGGAGATAATATTATTGAATACTTAGTTGAACCAAAAGATGACAATGAAATAGAGGTGACTTACCGAGAAGAATACGTGAATACGGATTTTTTCACTAAATGGAATAACAAACTATTGTATCCATTATTTAAGAAGAAATTTCAAAAACGGATGGAAGCACAAGTCGATAATTTAATAAGACATTCTAAAGTAAGGAAGGGAAGCTAATGACAGTAAAAAACTTTCCAAAAGGCTTTCTATGGGGATCTGCTTCGGCAGCTTACCAAGTAGAAGGCGCTTGGGATAAAGATGGTAAAAGTGAATCAATTTGGGACCGCTATGTTCGCATTCCAGGAACAACTTTTAAAGGAACGAATGGTAACTTAGCTGTCGATCATTATCACCGTTACAAAGAAGATGTTGCTTTAATGGCAGAACAAGGCTTAAAAGCTTACCGATTCTCTATTGCTTGGACGCGAATCTTACCTCAAGGCCGCGGGGAAGTAAACCAAGCGGGTATCCAGTTCTATTCAGACCTAATTGATGAACTGCTTGCCCATGATATTGAGCCGGTAGTGACGATTTATCATTGGGATTTACCGCAAGTGTTACAAGAAGAGTATGGTGGATGGGAATCACGCCAAATTGTGGATGACTTTGTTAATTATTCCGCCGTTCTCTTTGAAGCTTTCGGCGACCGCGTTAAGTATTGGGTGACATTAAATGAGCAAAATATCTTTATGACTTTAGGTTATGTTCAAGAATTACACCCACCGAAAGTCCACAGTTACCAGCGCATGTATAATGCCAACCATAATGCGAACTTAGCGAATGCATTAACAATTAAAAAGTTTCGTGAAATGAAAGTTCCTGGGCAAATCGGACCAAGTTTTGCTTACAATCCAGCCTATTCCATTGATTCGAAGCCAGAGAATGTAATCGCCACTGAAAACTATGAAGCCTTTAACAGCTCATGGTGGATGGATATGTACATTAATGGAAAATATCCTAAGACAGTATTGAAAGCGCTTGAGGGTATGGATATTCATATTGATATCCAAGAAGGTGATGATGAAATCCTTGCCGATGCCCGACCTGACTTTTTAGGAATAAATTATTATCAAACGAATACAGTTGCTTATAATCCAGTGGATGGAGTATCAGTTGGGAAGATGAATACAACCGGCGAAAAGGGATCTTCGGAAGAATCAGGTATGCCAGGACTTTTCAAACGCGTGCAAAACCCATTCGTCGAACGAACAAATTGGGATTGGGAAATTGATCCGCAAGGTTTGAAACTAGGTATTAAACGCATTACCAATCGTTATGACATTCCAATTATGATTACGGAAAATGGTCTGGGTGAGTATGACAAGTTAACAGAAGACAAAGAAATTCATGATGACTACCGTATCAAATACATTAGTGACCATGTGGATGCGATTGGAGAAGCTATCCAAGAAGGTTCAGACGTGATTGGTTACTGTACTTGGTCTTACACGGATTTACTGTCATGGCTGAATGGGTATCAAAAGCGTTACGGTTTTGTGTACGTTGACCGTGAAGAAGATGATGCGACAGCGAAGTTAACACGTTATAAAAAAGATAGTTACTATTGGTATAAAAATTTAATAGAACAATTTAACAAGGAGGTAAATTAATATGTCGTTTAAAGACAATCTTACAGACAAATTTATGGAGATCTCAGGTAGAATCGGATCTCAACGCCACTTAGTCGCAATTCGTGACTCATTTATTGCGGCGATGCCGATAACGATGGCGGGTTCAATTGCTGTATTACTTAACGTATTCTTACGTGACTTACCAACAAACTTAAGGTGGGATGGCTTCTTATCTGCTATGGCACCGATTGTTGAAATTAACAGTTACGTGTATGCCGGAACGATTGCCTTAATGGCGATGTTCTTCGCATTCTCACTCGGTAGCAACTTAGCAGAAAGCTACGGCGTGAATTCACTTGCCGGAGGATTAATCTCATTCGCCAGTTTCCTAGCTGTTGTACCTCAAACGATTGATGTAGCAACTGATTTATCAGGCGTTGATGGATCAGTCATTTCATCACTGACAGAATTTGGAATGACAGTGTCTGAGACCGATGGGGTGTCGAGTTTAATGACAAACACAACCGGTCTGGCCTTAAATTATCTAGGTGCGACTGGATTATTCAGTGCATTAATTATTGGGATGATCTCAACGATGATTTATTCATACTTAATGCGTAAGAACATCACGATCAAGATGCCAGATACAGTACCACCAGCAGTTAATAAAGCATTCGCTGCTATTATTCCAGGTACAGTTGCCATTTATGCTTCAGCTATCATTGGTTATTTAGCTTTATCATTGACTGGTTTATCACTGAATGATTTAATTTCTCAATACATTCAATTACCATTAATGGGCTTATCACAAGGTATCGGAAGTGTTATCTTATTAACATTCTTAGTTCAATTATTCTGGTTCTTTGGTTTACATGGACACAACGTTCTTGCACCAATTATGGACGGAGTATACGGAGCAGCCTTAAACGAGAATACTGCCATCTATGAAACTACACGTGATATCGCTCAATTACCTTGGGACTGGACACGTGGATCATTCGATGCTTATGCACAAATGGGTGGTTCAGGAGCAACACTTGCTTTAATTATCGCCATTCTTTGGTTCTCGAAACGTGAAGAACACAAAACAATTGCTAAATTATCAGCACCAATGGGGATTTTCAATATTAACGAGCCGGTCATCTTCGGTATGCCGGTTGTATTAAACCCACAATTTGCAATTCCTTGGTTAATTACACCACCAATCTTGGTTACGATTGCTTATCTTGTAACTTCATGGGGATGGGTTCCGCCAGTATTCTTAGCAGTTCCTTGGATTACACCTCCAGGACTATACGCATACCTTGCTACCGGTGGTAGTTTTGGAGCAGCTGTCCTATCACTCTTTAATATTGTCGTGGCATTTTTCATCTATGCACCGTTTGTCATTGCAGCCAATCGAGTGAAAGTAGACGACACAACGATTGAGTCTGTGAATTAATATGGATTCAAAATGGAAAACAGCGATTGTTGCTGTAGGTTTCGCAATCATTTGTCTAAGTACAACCGTGGAAAATAATATTCCGACTATTATTACCGGAGTAACATTTGTCTTTTACGGCTGGTATTTACTGAGAAAAGATCGCAAGAAAACAAAGAAAAACTAGATTAAATACATGACTCTATTAAATTTTTACACGATACCTCCACTTGGTCTTGAGACTGGGTGGAGGATTTGTTTATGAAAGCAATTGTTAATAAAAGTTTATAAAAACAGTTGCAATTTAAAATAGTATAGGTATAATAACTTTAAAAGGATTGTTACTGACTATGCAGGCAAAACCTAAATATATGTAAGTGAAAGATTTGCTGGGGTGGACCCACTTTTATTTGCATATGTTTAGGTTTTTATTTTTGGAAAGGATTGCTAATGGGCTTATGCGGATACAAAAAATTCTAAATAACAACGTTGTACAAACAAGTAAAATAATGAAGAATTAATCGTCATGGGACGAGGCATTGGTTTTCAAGGTAAGGTCGGTGATCCCATTGATGAAGAAAAGATTCAAAAAACGTTTATATTAAAAGATGACGATTCTATGTTCACGGATATATTTAATGAATTATCGACAGAAGAAATTGACACAGTTTTTATAATTGTAAGGTTAGCTGAAGAAAAGTTAAAACAAGACTTTGAAAGTCATGTTTACATTACTTTAGGAGACCATTTGCATTATGCAATTGAGAGACAAAAAGAAAATATGCCGCTAACAAATCCTTTAGCTTGGGAAGTTAGACGACTTTATAAAACAGAATATCAAATTGGTGTTCAAGCATTAGATATCATTGAAGAACGGACAGGCGTTCGTCTAGTTGAAACTGAAGCATCGGCCATTGCTTTGCATTTAATCAATGCTCAAAAAGAAGGGCATATGATGGAGCAAACGATGCGCGCGTTAAAAATTGTACAAGGTATTTTAAATATCGTGCGATTGCATTTCGGCCATGATTTTGATGAAGATTCCTTTGCGTATCAACGCTTTGTTACACACCTTCAATATTTCGCTCAAAGAGTGAATTCTAAGTTACAACAAGGATCGAATGATTCATTCTTATATGAACAAGTTCGTGATACTTATCCAGACTCATTTAAATGTTCTGAAAAGATTAAACAATACATTGAATCGACATATGATTTCCCAGTGGGTCGAGAAGAACAAGTGTATTTAACAATTCATATTCAAAAATTAACAACTAAATAAATCAATCTACTTTAGGATTGTTACTGGTCAAGCAGGCAAAACCTAAATAGATAGTATGAATGCACACCCCCATTTTGTGGGATGAGTGTTGTTTGATTCGTATTATCTATTTAGGTTTTTTCTTTTGATCAAATTCGATGAAAAGGAGGAACATCAAAAAATAAAACTAAATAATATACAGGTAAAGAGACAATCAATGCTTTAAAAATAAGGAGGAAGAAAAAATGGCAAAAAATTATGATGAACTAGCAAAAGATATTATCGCTCACATTGGTGGGGAAGAGAATGTCCGCGACTTAAGACACTGTATTACACGACTAAGATTCCGTTTGAAAGATGAGAGTAAGGCTGATACAGAATACTTAAAAAAACGTGATGGTGTTGTGACGGTTGTTCAAAGTGGGGGACAATACCAAGTTGTTATCGGTAATCACGTACCCGATGTGTATAATGCCGTCATTAATAATTCAGGTATTGGTGGCGAAGCAAGTACAGAAGATGATGGACCTAAAGGGAATTTATTCGATCAATTTATTGATTTGATGTCTGGTTTATTCCAACCATTTTTAGGACCTATGTCTGCAGCCGGTATCTTAAAAGGTGTCGTAGCTAATCTGGGTGCGTTAGGTATGACTGAAGCCAATGGTGCTTATGCCTTATTAAATGCTGCAGGGGACGGATTCTTCCAATTCTTGCCGTTTATGATTGCATTAACAGCAGCGAAACGATTCAAGATGAATCAGTTTACTGCGATGGCCGTGATTGGCGCAATGTTATATCCAACATTAACTAACTTAGCTGAATTACCTGTGCTTTATACGTTATTCGAAGGAACGGTTATTGAATCTCAAATAACATCTACCTTCTTTGGAATTCCAATTATCTTACCACCAGGTGGTTATTATTCAACGGTTATACCAGCTATCTTTGCGATATTTATTGCCTCAAGATTTGAGAAGTGGTTTGCGAAACGCTTGCCAGATACCATTAAAACATTCTTTACACCATTCTTTACTCTATTATTAAGTGTTCCGTTATCGATGTTAGTATTTGGACCTGTGGCGACTTGGTTATCTGACTTAATTTGCGCGGCTTTTATTGCCTTAAATGGCTTTAGTCCAATTTTATTTGGTGTAGTATTAGGTGGCGCGTGGCAAATATTAGTATTATTCGGACTTCACTGGGGACTTGTACCAATTATGATCTTACAGGTTGCTCAAAGTGGGATGTCAAATATTGGAGCGGTTATCAACGCGGTTAGTTTTGCGCAAATGGGTGTTATGATCGCGATTTACTTTAAGACTAAAGAAGCAAAAGTGAAGCAACTATCTGTTCCAGCGATTATCTCTGCAGCCTTTGGGGTAACGGAACCTGCCATCTACGGATTCTCATTACCAATGCGTACACCATTTATTATCTCATGTATTGGTGGGGCAATCCAAGGTGCCTTTATCGGAATTACTGGTACGATGATGTACAACATGGCTGGTTTAGGGGTATTTACAATTCCTGCTTATATTGACCCATCAGGCGTTGATACACGTAGTTTATGGATGTACTTAATGAATATTGCGGTAGCAACTTTAGCTGGTTTTGTATTAACAATGTTTACAAAAGTTCCTAAATTATATGAAGATGAAGTAGAAGTAGCAACAACAAACGGTGCAGCTTATAGTGATACAAGTAATGCGAGCCTAATTGATGAAACGTCTACAGACGATGGCTTAGCAGCCCAAGAAATTATTGCTAGCCCAATTAGTGGTCAAGCAATGCCATTAAGTGAAGCACCGGACGAAGTATTCGCAAGTGGTGCAATGGGTAAAGGAATTGCGATTGAACCAACAGAAGGTGTCGTTTATGCGCCAGTTAATGCAACCGTAACAACGATCTTCCCAACAGGACATGCGATTGGCTTAACAACAGAGAATGGGGCAGAGATACTCATTCATATTGGTCTAGACACTGTCAATTTAGATGGAAAAGGATTCGAAAAACTTGTTGAAAACAATCAACAAGTTGAAGCCGGACAAGAGCTAGTTCGTTTCGATATCGATTTAATTAAAGAAGCTGGCTATGAAACTGTTACACCGATTGTTGTGACTAATACTGGAAATTATTCAGATGTTCTAGTGACGAATGATTCTGAAATTCAACAAGGTGACTATTTATTCACAACAGTTAAATAGTTTAAATTCACTTTAATGTGTCAGTCTTACACAAAACCACTCATTTATCTGTGAGTGGATGTGTAAGGCATTTCAATAATAGGCAAATACTAGAGAGTGACGACTAAAAAAGTTACAATAGCATTGTAGGGTTACAAAGACAACAAGGAGGAATGGAAATGGGATTTAGAGATGATTTCTTATGGGGAGGCGCAACTGCTGCGAACCAATGTGAAGGTGGATATGATGAAGGTGGCCGTGGTTTAGCCAATGTGGATGTTGTTCCCATTGGAGAAGACCGTGGACCAATTATTACCGGACAAATGAAGCATTTAGATTTTGATGATGCGCATTTTTATCCAGCAAAAAAAGCGATTGACATGTACCATCATTTTAAAGAGGATATTGCTTTATTCGCTGAGATGGGCTTGAAGACATACCGCTTTAGTATTGCTTGGACGCGTATCTTCCCTAAAGGTGACGAGCAGGAGCCAAATGAAGCAGGGCTTAAATTCTATGAAGAATTAATCGATGAATTACTCAAATATGACATCGAACCGCTTGTGACAATTACTCATTTCGATATGCCAATTCATTTAATTCAAGAATACGGTGGCTGGAGAAATCGTGAAGTTGTAGACTTTTACGAACGTTTAGTGACTGTTCTATTCAATCGCTTTAAAGGAAAAGTAAAATACTGGCTAACATTTAACGAAATTAATATGATCTTACATGCGCCATTTATGGGAGCGGGACTTGTATTTGAAGAAGGTGAGAATCAAGAACAAGTGAAATATATTGTTGCTCATCACGAACTACTCGCAAGTGCCATCGCAACGAAAGTAGCTCATGAAGTTGATCCTGAGAATATGGTCGGTTGTATGATTGCGGCTGGACAATATTATCCAAATACACCAAATCCAGCAGATGTTCGCCAAGCACAAATGGATAACCAAGAGAACTATTTCTTTATCGATGTACAATCACGTGGGGAATACCCAGCGTATGCACTCAAACAATTAGAGCGTGAAGGTATTGAGATACCTTTCGAAGAAGGCGATAAAGAGTTATTAAAAGAGCATACGGTTGACTTTATATCATTCTCTTATTACTCATCACGTGTATCGTCTGCTGATCCGAAAGTAAACGAGAAGACGGAAGGGAATATTTTTGCATCAGTGAAGAACCCATATTTGGAAGCAAGTGAGTGGGGATGGCAAATTGATCCATTAGGATTCCGAATTACAATGAACGAATTATACGACCGTTACCAAAAACCGTTATTCGTTGTTGAAAATGGACTAGGAGCTATTGATACTCCTGATGCAGACGGAAATATTGTAGATGATTACCGAATCGACTACTTAAAACAACACGTGGAGACAATGAAAGAAGCCGTTGAATTAGACGGCGTTGATTTACTTGGTTACACAACTTGGGGTGTCATTGATTTAGTGTCAGCAGGTACGGGAGAAATGAAGAAGCGCTACGGCTTCATCTACGTTGACCGGGATAATGAAGGAAACGGTACGTTAGCCCGTTCTAAGAAAAAATCTTTTGACTGGTATAAACAAGTAATTGAGTCAAATGGAGAGGACTTAGATTATACGAAAGGTTAATTTAGATCGATTTTTGTAAAGGAGAGAGGATATGTCACGATTATATTTAATGCGGCATGGTCAAACTTTATTCAATGAGTTAAAACGAATTCAAGGAGCCTGCGATTCACCACTAACAGACTTAGGTAAATCACAAGCCGAAGAGGCTAAAAAGTATTTCGAGAGTGAGTCACTTTCCTTTTCGGGTCTTTATTCATCAACCCAAGAGCGTGCGTCTGATACATTAGAAATTGTGAAGCCAGATGAGGCTTATACGCGTCTGAAAGGTTTAAAAGAATGGAACTTTGGTATCTATGAAGGGTCTCCAGAATACTTGAATCCACCCGCTCAAGAAGGGCAAGAAAGTTATGGGGATTACTTCAAGACATATGGTGGTGAATCAGTGACTGAAGTTGAGGAGCGCATGTCTGAAACTTTAACAGAGTTGATGAAACAACATCGAGATGGGAATGTTTTAGCGGTGAGTCATGGAGGTGCTTTGTATGCTTTTTATTTAAAATGGCGCAAAGCAGAAGACATTCGTCCGAGCTTCTCAAATTGCTGTATCTTAGTGTATGACTATGAAGATGGGAAATTTGATCTGGTCGAGAGTATCAATCCCGGACAATAAGGAGAATTATGTGAGCAAATATATTTTTTTAGATGTAGATGGGACATTAGTGACGTATGAAAACCACTTGCCGGACTCTGCAGTCAAAGCAATTAAAGCGGCGCAAGCTAAGGGGCATAAAGTGTATACAGTCACAGGTCGCAGTAAGGCTGAGATGTATCAAGAGATTTTAAATATTGGTTTTGACGGTTATATAGGTGGTAATGGGAATTATATTGAAAGTGACGATGAAGTACTTGCACACCGTACTCTAACCGCTGAAGATACCAATCGTATTGTTAATTGGTTACATGAGCGGGGGCTGGAATTTTATTTAGAAGCTAACAGCGGTCTTTACGCGAGTAAACATTTTGAAGAGCGGGGCTTGCAGACAATGAGAGACTACGTTGCATACAAAGGCCATGCGGATGAGGGAATGACGGTTCGAAAAGCCTTTCCGGAAATGTTATTTGGTGAAGACTTGAATCGCTCTGATATTAATAAGATTAGTTTTATTCTTGATAGCTACCAAGATTTTAAAGAAGCGGAAGCAGAATTTTCCGACTTTAAAGTAGGTACTTGGGGTGGTCGAGGCGAGAAAGCTTTATTTGGAGATATTGCTTTAGCTGGAATTAATAAACAGACGGCGTTGGATTTCTTATTGAAGGAAAAAGGCGTTGACCGTAAAGAGACGATTGCATTTGGGGACGCAAATGTTGATATTCCCATGCTTGAGTTTTGTGATGTAGGTGTAGCAATGGGGAGCGGCGGTGATGGCATTAAAGCCATGGCAGATTACGTGACTGATGCTACTGAAGAAGATGGTTTATATAATGCATTTAAGCATTTCGATTTAATTTAAAAAGGAGAGTTAATAAATGACTGAAACAGTATTTCCAAAAGGATTTTTATGGGGTGGGGCAACGGCGGCCAACCAATATGAAGGTGCCTATAATGAAGACGGTAAAGGCTTAAGCGTTCAAGACGTGATGCCTAATGGAATCACGACACCGCCAACTGAGGAACCGACGGAAGATAATTTGAAATTAGTTGGGATTGATTTTTATCACCGCTATAAAGAAGATATCAAATTATTTGCAGAGATGGGCTTTAAGACGTATCGGACTTCGATCGCTTGGTCACGTATTTTCCCTAAAGGGGATGAGGCGGAGCCAAATGAAGCGGGTCTAGCCTTTTATGATGCGGTCTTTGACGAATGTCTGAAATATGGTATCGAGCCCTTAGTAACGCTATCGCATTATGAAACACCGCTTCATTTAGCACGTGAATACAATGGTTGGGCGAGTCGTGATTTAATCGGCTTTTACGAACGTTATGTGACAACGGTTTTCAACCGCTATAAAGATAAGGTAAAATACTGGTTAACATTCAACGAAATTAACTCGGTATTGCATGCGCCATTTATGAGTGGTGGAATTAGCACACCTAAAGAAGAGTTGTCAGAACAAGATTTATATCAAGCAGTGCATCATGAATTAGTGGCGAGTGCATCAGCAACTAAAATCGCACACGAAATTAACCCTGATTTCCAAATCGGATGTATGGTGCTTGCGATGCCGGCGTATCCGATGACACCAAACCCTGAGGATGTATTAGCAGCCCGTAAATTTGAAAATAATAACTTCTTATTCTCAGACATCCATGTTCGCGGTGAGTATCCTGGTTACGCAAAACGCTTATTCAAAGAAAAAGGGATTGACATTGACTTTGCTGAAGGTGATGCAGAATTATTAAAAGAAAACACAGTGGACTTTATTTCATTCAGTTACTACATGAGTGCAGCAATGGCACATAATATGGAAGAATATGATTCTGGTGAAGGAAATATTATGGGTGGGATCAATAACCCTTACTTAGAAAGTTCTGAATGGGGATGGCAAATCGACCCAGTTGGATTACGCATTGTGCTAAATGACTTCTGGGATCGTTACCAAAAACCACTATTCATCGTAGAAAACGGTCTAGGTGCTAAGGATGTTCTAGTTGAAGGTGCCGACGGAGAGATGACAGTAGAAGATGATTACCGAATTAACTATCTGAAACAACATTTACAACAAGTGGGTGAAGCAATCAAAGATGGTGTGGACTTAATGGGTTACACAACTTGGGGTTGTATCGACTTAGTTTCAGCTTCAACGGCTCAACTAAGTAAACGTTACGGCTTTATCTACGTAGACCGCAATGACGACGGATCAGGTACATTAAATCGCTACAAGAAAAAGTCATTTGACTGGTATAAAGAAGTAATCTCGACAAACGGCGAAAGTTTATACAAATAAATTTAAGGAAGCTATCTACTTTTTAGAGTAGGTGGCTTTTTTGATGGGAAAGTTAGGAAACATGCATTCGAAAAAGATTTGAGTGCTCGATTTCGACTAAACGATCATTCGAAAAAGATTTGAGTGCTCGATTTCGACTAAACGATCATTCGAAAAATATTCGAGTGCTCGATTCCGGCTAAACGATCATTCGAAAAATATTCGAATGCTCGATTCCGGCTAAACGATCATTCGAAAAATATTCGAATGCTCGATTCCACAATTTAAACAGCCCACCCAGTCAACCCCACTTATTTCCAAGCAAAATCCACCAAACTTTTATGAATAATTATTCATAATTTACTAGCTAACCTTTGTAACCGTTTTCCCAGAGTGGTAAACTTTTCATGTAATGCATTATTGAGTAGAGGAGGAAGAAAGATGGTAAGTATTATTTTGGCGAGTCATGGAAAGTTTGCTGAAGGACTATTACAATCAGCACAGATGATTTTTGGAGAGCAGGATCAGATTAAAACTGTGACTTTTATGCCAGAGGAAGGGCCGGAAGATTTGAAAGCGAAGTTGGAGACAGCCATTTCGTCATTTAGTTCGGATGCAGAGATTTTATTCTTAGTCGACCTTTGGGGAGGGACACCGTTTAATCAAGCGAATATTTTGTTTGAGGAGATGTCAGAAAGGGCTGCGATTGTGTCTGGAATGAATTTGCCGATGTTACTTGAAGCTTTAGGAACACGGATGGGAATGGAGAAAGCACACGAAGTGGCGACACACATTCTTGGTCAGGAGCAAAGTGGTATTCGCGTTCGACCCGATGAGTTAACCCCTGAGATAGAAGCGGGAGTTGTTTCTGAATCAGGCGGGGCAGCGCAATTAGAGCCAGGAACGGTGATTGGAGACGGTCAGATAAAATACGTCTTGGCGAGAGTCGATACTCGTCTATTACATGGACAAGTGGCAACTGGTTGGGTAAAAAGTGTGAATCCAACCCGAATCATTGTTGTATCAGATAAGGTGGCCAATGACGAGATGCGTAAGACGTTAATTAAACAAGCGGCGCCTCCAGGAATTCGGGCGAATGTTATTCCGATTGCTAAATTAGCAGAAATCAATGAAGATCCGCGATTTGGTGGTACAAGAGCGCTTCTATTATTTGAAACGCCACAAGATGTGCTGGAAGCAATTAATCAAGGGGTTGACATTGATGAAGTGAACTTAGGATCCATGGCACATACAAAAGGAAAAGTCATGATTAATAACTCAGTTTCCGTTGACGATGATGACGTGAAGACAATTATGGAGCTAAAAGATAAAGGCGTAAAATTCGATGTACGTAAAGTGCCGGCGGATTCAGCTCAAAATCTTGAACGGCTACTTAAAAAACAAAATTTAATATAGATTAAGGAGGATTCAAAATGACAGACATTACAATAATTCAAGTTGTCCTTATTATTATAGTGGCGCTTTTCGCAGGATTTGAAAGTGTTCTGGATGAGTTCCAATTACATCAACCTATTATTACGTGTACGTTAATCGGACTTATTACAGGTAATCTAGCTGAAGGACTTTTATTAGGAGGGCAATTACAACTGATTGCCTTAGGATGGATGAACATTGGTGCAGCGATGGCACCGGATGCTGCTTTAGCCGGCGTTGTTTCTGGGATTTTAGTTTTAGTCCAAGGAGCTTCAATGGGTGAAGGGATTGCGGTAGCGATTCCGTTAGCAATTGCTGGGCAAGTGTTAACTATCTTTATTAGAACGGTTGCGGTAGGTTTATCTCATTATGCTGACCGTAAAGCAGAAGAAGGAGATATTAATGGTGTAGCATCAGCCAATATCATGGCTTTAATGTTACAAGGTTTACGTGTAGCAATTCCAGCTGGTTTAATTTTAATGGTTTCAGCTCAAACAGTTACAGACGCACTGAATGCAATTCCAGATGTCATTACTGGTGGACTAAACGTTGCCGGTGGAATGATTGTTGCGGTAGGTTATGCAATGGTTATTAATATGATGGCGTCGAAAAGTTCATGGCCATTTTTCTTCATGGGATTTGCTTTAGCAGCAGTTACTGAACTGAATTTAATTGCGATGGGTATTATTGGTTTAAGTATCGCTTTAGTTTACATCTCAATTGCACCACAGTTTAACGCTAATTCAGGTGGTGGCGGTGGTGGAAATTCAGTCGAAGCTGCTTTAGATGACATTTTAGAAGATTATTAGATAGGAGGGTATAAAATGACTGAAGAAGTAAGAAAAGATCGTATAAAACTAACAAGAGCGGATCGGATGCGCGTGTCATGGCGAATGACTTTTATACAAGCATGTTGGAACTTTGAGCGGATGCATAACGTTGGTTGGGTATACGCCTTAATTCCTGCGATTCGAAAATTATATACAACAAAAGAAGATAGAAGTGCTGCACTTCAACGTCACTTAGAATTTATTAATACTCACCCGTACTTACAAGCGCCAATTGCTGGGGTTGTACTTGCTTTAGAAGAAGAGAAAGCAAATGGTACTGATATTGATGACCAGGCGATTCAAGGTGTGAAAGTTGGGATGATGGGACCTCTGGCGGGAGTTGGAGACCCAGTATTCTGGGGTACATTAAGACCTGTATTAGGTGCTTTTGCGGCATCACTGGCATTATCTGAGAGTATTTTTGGACCAATTATTTTCTTCCTAGCGTGGAATATTATCCGTATCCTATTCTTATGGTACACACAAGAATTAGGTTATAGATCAGGGAATGAAATCACGAAAGACTTGAGTGGAGGTATTTTACAAAAAATCACTCAAGGGGCATCAATTCTAGGAATGTTTATTATGGGAGTGTTAGTGCCAAGATGGACAACTATGAACTTCCCCTTAGTGCTATCTCAAGTGGAAAATAGCCAGGATACAATGGTCGATTTCCAAGCATTGACGGACCAAGCGAACAGCAATGCTTTGTCCGTTGACACGATTCGGGATCTCATTCTACAAGTCCAATCGGGAGCGAATGTCGCGACTGAAACGACAATGACCTTGAATGATGTATTAAATGAACTATTACCAGGACTTATGCCACTAATTCTAACATTCGCATGTATCTGGCTACTCCGCAAGAAAGTAAGCCCAATCGCAATTATTGGAGGAATCTTTGTTCTAGGTATTGCGTTATATTCTGTTGGAATTATGGGTTAATTTTAAATGTCAGTTGATTTTTTAAATGCAACGGTGGAATATACTACACGTGCCAACGCAATGTTGAACCCAATTATTCCCAAATCTGGTATATTTTTAATGGGTGAGAAGGGCATTGAGTTTCGCTCAGAAAAAGGTCCAGGCTTTATTCAAATTCCTTGGACCTCTGTTGAAAATATCTTCGTGCAAATGTTATTCGGCGGGCGTTATGTCCGCGGATTTACAATCGCGACTGATGAGGGACAATTATTTGAGTTTGTGGTCAATGATGCGAAAGATACTTTGAAATACATGCGCAAGTATCTTGAACGCGACGTGTTCCAAGCGAGTAAAAGTAATATTAGTAAAGTCTTAGGTCAATTCAAGAAATAAATAGAGGAACTTATTCTGCAGCAACTAGATTTGAGAAGTTGTTGTAGGATAAGTTCCTTTTTTGTTCATTCTACTAAAAATATCTAACAGTGAGCTATTGTCTAGAAAATTTTGACTATTCTCCAACATTGTCTAGGGTTAATGCGCGAGAAATATAGGTGGTCCACGAATGAAACGGGCATGTCTCTGTCTGTCCAAGTTCATAGTGCCAGTATAAATTCGGAAACACGCATTCGAAAAAAATTCGAGTGCTCGATTCCGGCTAAACGATCATTCGAAAAAGATTCGAGTGCTCGATTCCGGCAAAACGATCATTCGAAAAAGATTCGAGTGCTCGATTCCAGCTAAACGATCATTCGAAAAAGATTCGAGTGCTCGATTCCACCTAAACGATCATTCGAAAAAGATTCGAGTGCTCGATTCCGACTAAACGATCATTCGAAAAAGATTCGAGTGCTCGATTCCACACCCAACCACATTTTTCCTAAACAAAAAAAGCCGAGGAGCACTGAGCCCCTCGACTTTCATCTTAAATAGTTTCAAATACACTATTATAATCTAGTATCTTCGTCATTGACACGACCAGTTTCGTCATCAACTTCTAATTCTTCATGACGTGTCGTTTCTGTTACAGTTTCACGATCAGTATGAGTTGTTTTCTCAACTTCAACTTCGTCTGTAACTACTGTGTCTTTGTCTACAACAACTTCTTCTTCAGAAACTGGGATAACAATTTCTTCTTCTTGGAAAGCATCTCCGTCAGCAACACTTTCAGTAGTGTCCGATGGTGCTGAGTGGCGAATATGAATCTCTTCGCGTTCAACTGGAACTTCAATCGTTTCAGTGTCTTCAACAACTTCTTTAGTAATTGAGACATTACCTAAATCTTTTTTACGCGCTTCAGCGTGGACTTGCTCTTCGTGTAAGCGAATGCGCTCAGTCTCTGTATCAGTTTCTGTGACTCTATCAGCGTCAGGAGCGAATTCTCCGACAGGCTCACCTTCAGCTTCGATATGAGTTTCTTCACCAACAATATGTGGTTCATAGTCGTTATCTGCAACATTCACATCGTCGTAATCATGATCTGGTTCAGTCGTTTCAGGTGTATCTTCTGATAAACCAGCTGATGTTCCTACTGCCCCAGAGAACGCTGCAGTTTCAGCATTGACTGTATCAGTTGGCGTCGTATCAGAAACATAGTCATCTGTTCTTACTTCACGTGTTTCATTTGTATTAAAGGCAGGAAGTTGACTTTCAAATTCTTGGTCAACTAACACTAATAGTTCGTCGCGACTTAATGAATCTTCATATTGCGTTAAATCAACGTTTTCGAATTCTTCATCATTGTCGTCATCGTCCCAGCCAAATAATTTTGCAAAGAATCCACGATTGTCTTCATGTTGCTCGTCCAACAATTCACCATAAGAGATAAATTCTGCTTCGCCATCATATGCATGTGCTTGCGATCCAACTAGAGCGACGCTATCGCGAGGAACGCCTTGATTAATAACATGTGCCACTGCGTCTTCTGCTTCAACGACTGTAGGGTAAACCCCATAAACGTATTTCTTAACCATAAAACAACTTCCTTTCTATTTTTTAAACTGTTCTATGCATTAAGTATAAAACAAAAATGATGTAAATATAAAGTGAAACGGCTCAAGAAAGTGATATTATTTTGATTGGTAACATATCAATTTATCTATATAAAAATAATGAATAAGACGAACATACCAGAGAACACAATTAGAAATTTTGGAAAAATGCAAACAAAAAACCAGCGCAAAATGCACTGGATGTCTAATATTATTATAAGCGCCAGAAACTATAACCCGCATCAGTAAAGGCCTTTTTATTTAAGATACTTTTCACATCTAAAATGATGCGTTTATCATTCGCTAAATCTTGGTTAAAAAGGGCAGTGATTTCTTCAAAAGAAAGAGCTTTGAATTCATCATGTCCAACAGCTAAAAGAATGGCATCAGCATCTTTAACGTCAGCTAAATCAGTTAACGATACACCATACTCAGCTTGAGCATCTTCCGCGCTCGCCCATGGATCAACTATAGTTGGTTTAATATCATATTCACGTAGACGTTTAATAATGTCATTTACTTTTGAATTACGTGTATCCGGAGTATGTTCCTTAAACGTTAAACCAAGGATAACTACGTTAGAATCAATGGGTGTTTTACCCGTACGAATTAATTCTTTAATTAGTTTATCCGCAATAAATTCACCCATGCCATCATTAATTTGACGACCATTTGAAATAATTTGACTGTGGTAGCCTAAGTTCTCAGCTTGATATACAAAGTAATATGGATCCACGCCAATACAGTGTCCACCCACAAGTCCAGGGGTGAAGCCGAGAGCGTTCCATTTTGTATTCATAGCATCTATCACGTCTTTAGAATCAATGCCCATGCGGTCAAAAGCAAGAGCTAATTCGTTCATGAAAGCAATATTAATATCACGTTGCGAATTCTCAACAACTTTCGCGGCTTCAGCGACTTTAATACTTGGTGCTTTATGCACACCCGCTTTGACAACAATCTCATATACTTTTCCGATTTCATCTAAATATTCTGGAATTGATGATGAGACGATTTTGGTAATGGTTTCAAGTGTATGGACCTTATCTCCTGGATTGATTCGCTCAGGTGAGTATCCAACAACAAAATCCACACCATGTGTTAAACCAGACTCTTCTTCAAGAATTGGAATACAGACATCTTCAGTCACGCCAGGGTACACAGTTGACTCATAAACGACAATCGACCCTTTAGAAAGGTTTTGTCCAATCGTGCGGGTTGCACTTGTCACAGGCGTTAAATCAGGCGTTTTGTCATGATTAATCGGAGTTGGAACTGAGACAATTAAGAAACAAGCCTCTTTTAATTTGGCAGGATCATTTGTAAATTCCAAATCCGTTTCTTTAATCGCGTCATCACCAACTTCTTTAGTTGGGTCCACGCCTTCTTTGTAAAGTTCAACTTTCTTAGGATTGTAGTCATACCCAATTGTGTCAATTTGTTTTGCGAAAGAAATTGCGATAGGCATACCAACATAACCTAAGCCGATAACCGCCAACTTCGCTTCTTTTTTTATTAATTTGTTATATATTTCCATGTGTTTCTCCTCTATTCATTATATCTTGGATATTATAACAGAAAATGATTTGATTGTTGAGTTATCTGTACTTCTATATAAAATTATATAAACACCACCGAACCGGTGGTAAACTAAAATCAAATTAGATATACTATATTTGTATGAGAAAGAGGAGGTTTGAATATGTCGAAAATTCGTAAAGCAGTCATTCCCGCAGCCGGTTATGGAACGGGCTTTCTGCCAGCGACAAAAGCACAGCCAAAAGAATTATTGCCAATCGTCGATAAGCCCATTATTCAATTTATTGTTGAAGAAGCCTTTGCTTCTGGGATTGAAGAAGTTTTAATCATTACTGGTAAACATAAACGTTCAATTGAGGATCATTTCGATTCAAATCCTGAGTTAGAAGACAATTTAGAAAGCAAAGGAAAAGACGCTTTATTAAAAATTGTCAAAGATACCACAAAAGAAAACTTATTCTTTGTGCGTCAATCCTATCCAAAAGGACTAGGAGACGCTATCGGACACGCACGTGCCTTTGTTAATGATGAGCCATTTGTCGTGATGTTAGGCGACAACATTATGCATAGTGAAGTACCAGTGACGAAGCAATTGATGGATTTATATGATATAAATAAATCAGCGAACTTAGCAGTCGTGGAAGTGCCAGACGAATTAAAGTCCAAATACGGCATGATCAAAGTGGACCGCCAAGACGATAAAGACGATACAGTTTACAGTGTGTCTCGCTTTGTTGAAAAACCAGCAGCCGAAGAAGCACCAAGTAACTTAGCTATCGCGGGACGTTACATTCTAACACCTGAAATTTTCGATATATTAGAAAAGATAGCACCCGGTGTCGACGATGAATTGCAATTGACTGACGCCATTGATCAACTAAATAAAACGCAAAGAGTCTTTGCAAAAAAAGTTGAAGGGAAACGCTATGACGTTGGAAATAAGATTGGCTATATGAAGATGAGTCTTGAGTATGGCTTGGAGCATCCGGAAACTGCTGAAGAATTCTCAGAATACATTATTCAATTAAGTGATAAATTAGAAGCTGAGTACAGTAACGAGTAATCAATAAATAGCTAACTTTCAGACAAGAAAGTTAGCTATTTTTCTATCTAATTTTATTTCTAATAGAAGGTTTAAATAATTGTTGATGCATGTGTGCAAAAGACAAGCGAGTACGATAAGTCTCATGCTTTCGCTGAGTTGTGGATTTTAAGTAGTCGTGTATTTGATTGTATTTTATGAATTGAGCCAAATCTATCTTAGCTTTCAAACGGTCTTTGTAAGGGACGCGTGTCTTGGTGAAAATCTTGAAAGCAGGATTACCAATATAGGTTTGTAATTGAGTGGGTTCAAAGATTAAATTCTTTTCATTCATCTCGACTTGGAAATCATACCAAAAGTTTACGAGCTGAAAAGCGTAGCCGATTTGTGATATTACTAGTGATAGCCGATTGTTAAGTGAAATAGTTAGTTTTGAATAGTTAGCCAAGTCAAACATAAATTGAAACGTCTGGATTTTAACTGGATCGTCTTTTTGTGTCTGGATATGTAAATCATTTATTAATGTGATATTTACCCAGTCAGAATGTTTATTTTCAGGATTTCTTAGACGAATAAACACTTTATTTTTATTCACATATGGGAAGATAGTTCTTGGTCGATTGAA
Organism: Ruoffia tabacinasalis; assembly: GCF_042652985.1. NCBI lineage: Bacteria > Bacillati > Bacillota > Bacilli > Lactobacillales > Aerococcaceae > Ruoffia > Ruoffia tabacinasalis. Next base: position 34,734 of record NZ_JBHSHQ010000061.1, read on the forward strand.
TGTAGACTTTAGAAATTGTGACCATCTTTGATAGTTATAACCAAATGTTGAGAAAAACTCTTCTGTTAAACGGGTTGTAGACCATTTACTTTTATAAAACTGACCACTTCGGTCTATGATTAAACTTCCAAAGGTGGAGTTTAAGTGACGAATCGTCATTACATATATAATTTCTAATTGACTGAGGGCACTATGATCTAATTCAGTCGCTTTCTCCAAATAATAGTTAATAGGAAAGTCAGACTCGTTTTGAGGCATGAAATGAATCATTTAAAAAGGTTCCTTTCGAAGTAATAATTCTTTATAAAAATAATAGATAACAAAACAAATATAGCATATTTTAATTCTTTATCTATAAAATTTATGTAAAGAATATGTAAAGGTAATGTAAATAAAAATAGACCGCTTTCAAAGTAGAATAAGATAATATTCTTATGGCATTATAATACGGGTGAATAGTAAATTTGTGTTAACTAACCTAATTCATGTTATTATAAAAGTATTAAAAAACGAAGTAAGGAGGTAAAGCTTTGGCTAGTCGTACAGCAGTTATACAATGGTATATAGATCATGAAGGTAAAGTCACTTATGCAAAATCTAAAGAAAAGCGCTGCGGACCAGATAGTTACGATAGTGCCAGTGCTATGTTTAGCGCACTCATAGCGGGGCGTTTCTTACCTTATGGCTCGGGACTTGGTTCGATGTCTTTACTACTTCAATTAGATAATGTCTTATTACACGAAATCAAACGAAATGAAATCCAAGCTGGCGATATCTTTATCGCTGGCTTTAAGCGAAAACACCTATCTGAACATGCATATACAGGTGTTGCTTTGGACTTTCATAATGTTATATATTGTATTGAAGATGCTGATGGTATCATTCGAACTACTAATCATGGTTGGTCCAGTCGTTCAGTTAAATGGTACCGTTTAGCGGAACCGATCGATACAGATTTTAAACCGAGGAAATTTATTTCAGGAAAAACAGTTTTTGTTAGATGAGTTGAACTTTTTAATGAAAACAAACGAATTATGAGAAATTTACGAATAAAAGGGATAAGAACTGTTTCTTTATAATTACAAGTTTGTAAAACGATTGTAATTTCTTTATTGATTAGAAATTTGATGATAGAATGGTATAGAAGTGTTTTATTAGAACAAGAAGGAGCGTAGTGACATGAAATTAAATAAAATTAAAAGATTAGGAAAATCTTTACTATTATTATCCGCTATTGCGTTAGCACCAGTTTCAACGGCAATAGCTCAATCTACACACACTGTCCAAAACGGTGAGTGGCTATGGGGAATCGCAAGACAATATGGTGTCACAGCGGGCGATATTATGGCAGCAAACGGCCTAACGAGTGAGTGGATTGATGTTGGAATGACTTTATCTATTCCGGCATCAGGTAGTGGCGTAACTGACAACGGTGGTTACTATACTGGAGCTCAATCAGGTGTCCATACAGTATCAGCAGGTGAATACTTAGAAAGTATCGCTTATATGTACGGTGTGACAGTTGATCAATTAATGGCATGGAATGGCTTAACAAGTACTTGGATAGACGTTGGTGACCAACTTGTCCTTTATGGTCCTTCAAATGCAACACCAGCTTACGATTATGACTATGGCTATGATTACGGTCAAAGCTATGATAATTCGTATACAATCCAATCTGGCGATACATTATCAGGTATCGCAGCCGTTTACGGTGTGAGCGTTTCAGAATTAATGGCTATGAACGGTCTTGAAACTGACTGGCTAATCGCTGGAAATAAAATTTCAGTACCTAACGGACCGGTTGACTATCAAGCACCTCCAGCATGGACACAAGCAAATGCACAAAATGGTGCCCATATTGTTCAATCAGGTGATATCTTATCAAGTATCGCTTTAACATATGGTGTAACCGTTGACGAACTACGTGCTTGGAATGGCTTAACGTCTGATTGGTTAGATGTTGGTGACGTTATTTATGTGGTGCCAACAGGTGGACCAGTTAAAACAACACCAGAGTCAACCTCAGAAACACCGACAGAAACACCAACAAATACTGAAGAGTCATCACAAGAATCTGATGCTTCTAGCGAAGATGAAGAAGCAACTGATGATGAAACTGGAACAATTAACTTAGCTGATTTACCAGAAGCAGCACGTCCAGAAACACATGTTGTTCAAACAGGTGACAACGTATGGCGTATTGCTGAGCAATATAGCATTTCAGCGGATAGTTTACGCAACTGGAACAATTTAGAAGATGATAGTCTATTAGTTGGTACAGAATTATTTGTTTCTAACCCTGCTTTAATTCCAGAAGTACATGAAGTAGCGGAAGGTGAAAACCTCTATACAATTGCAATGGATTACAACACAACTGAGCAATTAATTATGGAATGGAATGAATTAGAATCAAACGAAGTCGTTGAAGGCGACATGATCGTTGTATCAGATCCACGTCCAGAAACTCATGAAGTAGAACCTGGCCAAACTTTAGAACAAGTGGCTGAATTATACGAAATTACTTTAGAAGAATTACGTGAGTGGAACGGTATTCCTGAGACAGTAACGATTGTTAACGGTACGTTAATCGTATCAAATCCAACTGGAACAGATAATGAAACAACAAACAGTATTGAACCCGTTGAATCTGGTGAAGTGTCAGAAACTTCTGAAGAATCTACGGAGGAAGCTTCTGCAGACGAATCAACAACTGAAGAATCTGCTGAGTAATACAATGAATCATAACAACGCAAAAGCGCCAGGAAGGTTTTATCTTCCTGACGCTTTTTTTGATTGTGTAAATAAGTATTTTAAGCAAAACTTCCCCAAGCAGCATATTGACCTGCAATCGTACCAGTAACAAAGGCAGCTGTAATATTATAGCCACCTGTATAGCCGTTAATATCTAATAACTCCCCGCAGAAGAATAAACCTTGCATGAATTTTGATTCCATTGTTTTAGGATCAACTTCTTTTGTCGATACTCCGCCACCAGTCACAAAGCCTTTTTCAATCGGCTGTGAACCCGTTGCCGTTAATGGGAAGGTTTTAATTTTCTCCCATAAAGCATCCATTTCACTGTGGACAAGTTGTTTGTAAGGTTTTGTCGCATCGATATTTGCTAGAAGGCAAACTACTTCTGCCATTCGCTCCGGCATCCATTGTTTCAGAATGTTTGTTAATTGCTTTTCACGTGCTTCTTCAGCGGTTTGCTTCATCTCTTCTAAAGTTTCATTTGGTGCTAAGTCAATCGATAAATGACATAACTCTTCACCCGTTGCGTGTAAGTATTGGTTCACATGCCCACTACAACGCAGAATGGTGGGTCCTGAATAACCAAAGTGTGTAAAAATCATATCCATTTGATGGTTCACAATGGCTTTTTCACCCACCGGCCCATTCCAAACTGTCACGTTCACATCACGCAGTGACACACCGCGGAGCAATTTTTCCGTAATAATTCGGTCATCGGATAAGAGTGGCGCCTCCGTTGGGTATAAACGCTCAATGGAGTGGCCAGCTTTTTTCGCCCAAGCATAAGCATCTCCGGTTGCACCCGTTTTTGGATAAGCGCGACCACCAGCAGCAAGTACAATTGAATTCGCTGTGATTGTCTCCCCAGCAACAGTCGTCAAGCCTTTCACTCGCTTCGTCTCGCGGTCATAAATTAATGAATCAACCGGGTCTTTCATGCGAATTGTTACGTCTAAGTCATTGATAATATCCACTAAAGTATCTAAAATCGTCCGGGCACGGTCAGTCACAGGGAACATGCGTCCATGATCTTCCTCTTTTAATTCCACACCTGCTTGATTGAAGAATGCGATAATATCTTCCTGATCAAACTGATTTAAAGCACTATATAAAAACTTACCATTCCCAGGAATGTGTGTGATTAGATCCTCACGTGTCGTCCGGTTGGTAACATTACAACGACCGCCGCCTGATAAAAGCAATTTTCGTCCTAATTTAGGATTTTTCTCGATTAATAAAGTGCGTGCCCCTTGTTGAGCAGCGTTAATGGTTGCCATTAAACCACTTGATCCGCCCCCAATAACGATTACATCATAATCTGTCATATGTTCACCTACTTCTATATATTTCTTGGTCATTATAACAGAAAAAATTTATTAAAGTTCGATTTGTGCAAAATTTAAGCGCGTGCGTTTCTCAAGAGTTTTAGTAAATTGATAACTGATTTCAAAATCAACCATCCCGTGAATTAACGTTCCTAGCCCCACTAGGATGATTAAAGTAAATATAAAATTATCTGACGTTGCGCTCACGCCAGCTGCAGTTAAGAGATAAACCACGATCACTTCGGCGATTGCATGAATTAAATTTACAAAGAAACTAAAGAGCGTTCGTGACTTTACGTTTACTAAAGTGTTAGATAGTTTCTTCAAATATAGCGCACCGACTGTCGCGAAAACGATATGCGAAAGGGCACGAAGAACAATCGTGATCGGGAAGCCAGCTGCAACGAAACCTAAAGTAGTTCCAACAGCAACAATGGCCGCAATCTTAGGTGAGCGGAACATAGCCATAACAATTGGGATATGACTTCCAAGTGTGTATGAAGCAGGGCCTAAAATAATTTTGATAGGCATAATCATAGGAATTAAAATACCCAGTGCCGTTAATAAACTCGCAATCACTAAATCGCGGGTGCTTTGTCTTTGTTGTGTCATAATGATTCTCCTCGGAAAGTTTTTCGTCAGTATATCGTAACTTGACGTTAGGTGTCAAGACACATGTAAAGTGTTGGAGGTGATTCAAATACCCATTTGAATCAAAGTGCTTTATTTTCTTATTAGAGAAGGGTATACTATAGATATAGAAAAGGAGTGATGTTCATGCCACAATTAGCTTATGAACCATTAACGGAGCCGACTTTAACATGCGAAAAAGTATTTTCAGTTCAACCTATTTTTTCCAAAAAACAAATTCAAAAGTTTTACGATCAGGCGTCAATTAGTCACGTAGCTATTGGACATGTGATTTCACTAGATGAAGAACAAATTATTTTGCTGACTTCAGATGAACCCGAAGAGAATCCAACAGTGACGCAACATTTACTTGAAGATTTACAATTTGAATTAGGGAAGTTAGTGAAACGTGAACCATCAGCCGATATTGTAAAAAGACAACAAAGACTAATTAATAAATACGATCGAATTATTGATGCGATTGAAGCCTTGCCAGAAACAAGCGACGAAGTCGTTGATCGTGATTTAATTGCTGAAAAATTATCATGTTAATAAGCGGATAAAAACTAAGCAAAAGGAGCGATATATATATAAATGGAACAATTAACTTATGAGGGGCAAGCGAATTCAAATTTAGCTTGTGAACTTGGCTTTCAAAAGAGAAATGTTGAATCAAAAGCACAACTACAAAATTTTTATGACCAAATTTCTAAAAGTAACTCGGCAGCAGGACATATCCTTGGCTTAGGTACAGACCAAGTCATGTTAATGATTGAAGATGCACCCAAAGGTGAAGCAACGGCTCGTCAACATTTATTAGAAGATTTACAAAGAGAATTACAAAAGCAAGTTGACCGTGAACCAACCGTGAGTGGTGTCAAACGTCAACAACGTTTAATTAACCGCTATGCAAATATTCTAGAAGCGATTGAAGCTTTGCCAGAAACAAGTGAAGACGCAGAATTTGAAGAATTAACCGTTTCAAGTGTTCATGAATAGACAAAAAAACCGCCTCAAGGCGGTTTTTAATTTTCCGAAAGTAAGATGCCAGTAGCATCCAAACTCGCTTTAATTTGCTCGAATTCTTTGATTGAAGGGGTTGTAATGGTATGGATATGAATTCCATTCGTTAAAGTACTCAACAGCTCGCCTTCATGCTGCGACATTTGCTGAACAAATTCTTGAATGTCATCATCCGTATTTATCTGAAGTGACGCCTTTAAGACACCATATATAGGATGCTCAACTTCGACATCTTCAATGGCTCCACCTGCGTCAACAATAATTTGAAGTTCTTCCTCTGTTTGCTCGGCAGAATGAAGGCACGCTAACTTACCGCGGTATCTGCCAGATGCAGCTGCTTTCATCGCTGAAGCAAGAAGGTAACCTTGATTGGTCGCAATAATTTCGATATTCCGTGCCCGTAGTAGGGCAATATCCCCTACGATAATTTGTCTACTTACTGCAAATTTACTTGCCAACTCTGTTGCCTTTATTGGCGCCGTTGCTTCTTCCAGTATTGATACGATCTCTTCACGTCTATCCATTGCTTTCATAAGCCTTCCTCCAATCAAATATTTAATTGTAGTATACCACATAGAATATTTAAAATAATTACCGAAACTTGCTTGACTAATTGGGGTGTTTCATAGTACAATAACTGACGGTATTGTTTACCACCACTATAGAGCCCCGGAAACTCAATAGTAATGTAAACAACTAGATTTATAAATGGAGGAAAATAACGTGCGTCAAACATATATGGCTAAGAAAAATGAAACTGAACGCAACTGGGTAGTTGTAGATGCAACTGATATCCCATTAGGGCGTCTATCAACTGTAGTGGCTTCAATCTTACGTGGTAAAAACAAACCAACTTATACACCACATGTAGATACTGGAGATTTCGTAATCGTAATCAATGCTGAAAAAGTTGCATTAACAGGTAAGAAAGCAACTGACAAAATGTACTACCGTCACTCAGGTCACCCAGGTGGAATCAAATCTAACACTGCTGGTGATTTACGTGAAAACAAACCTGAACGTTTAATCGAATTATCTGTAAAAGGTATGATTCCTGATAACCGTTTAGGACGTAAACAATTAACTAAATTACACGTCTATCGTGGTGCTGAGCATGGACATGCTGCTCAACAACCAGAAGTATTAGACATCACAAACTTAATTTAAGGAGGGAAAATTTAAATGGCTAAAGCAGAATATTTAGGTACAGGTCGCCGTAAAAACGCATCAGCTCGTGTACGTTTAGTGCCAGGAACAGGTGTATTCAACATTAACAACAAATCACTTGAAGAATATATCCCATTCCCTCACTTACACGAAGTAATGAAACAACCATTCGCAGCTACAGAAACGTTAGGTAACTACGACGTTTTAGTAAATGTTCACGGTGGTGGAGTTTCAGGTCAAGCAGGAGCAATCCGTCACGGTATCGCTCGTGCACTATTAAATGTTGATCCAGATTTCCGTTCAACATTAAAATCAGCTGGACTACTTACTCGTGACCCACGTATGGTTGAACGTAAAAAACCAGGACGTAAAAAAGCGCGTAAGAGTGCACAATTCTCAAAACGTTAATATTTATATATTATATGTTCAAGACATCTTCCAATTGGAAGGTGTCTTTTTTTGCGGAAATATAGATCTGTGTCCTTGAGAAATCCTCAGGGACACAAAAACAGTCAAACGTGCGCTTGAGAAACTCTCAGGGACACAAAAGCAGTCAAACGTGCGCTTGAGAAATCCTCAGGGACACAAAAGCAGTCAAACGTGCGCTTGAGAAACTCTCAGGGACACAAAAGCAGTCAAACGTGCGCTTGAGAAATCCTCAGGGACACAAAAGCAGTCAAACGTGCGCTTGAGAAATCCTCAGGGACACAAAAGTGCCCAAACATGTCCTTGAGAAACTCTCAAGAACACAAAACTACTTAACTATTTTATCTTTGTAACGATATATCTTATTAGGTTGGTAATACTCAATGAGTTTACGTGGGTTTTGGTAACCTCTACCGTATTTTGTAAAGTTTCGGCGAAGACAGCTATTCAAAAACGACTTATTAAATAGTCCATCAAAATACTCAGTTAACTCAGACAAATAAATATCCTTATGGTGATACAAAACACCATATTTACAAATTTCTTCAACAGCAAACTTCTCTTTTGAAAAAGAGCTACCGCAAGAGCAAAGGAAATGTCTATTTCCATTATCGAATTCGCGTGATTGGCAAGCAGGGCATTTCCAACCGCGGTGCATCAACTTTTTATCCAGTATTGGCGGCAAGTAGGGGCATTCCAAATCATTTTTCAAAAAGGCATTTATAATCCGTTCAGATTTATGTGAACGAGGGTGAATTTGGATATTACGAAGGTAATTCCGTATTTCATTTGGCATCATGCATTTGATCTCAGTATTTGGTACACCACTTAAACTAGCATGTTGATTTATAAATATTAAATTTCCATTTATCTGAACTTCAGGCAGATTATTCCGGTATAGCCATTCTTTCATAAAGCGGACATGTTCCTGTGCTTTAGGTAAGGGATTTTTAAGTACTTCATTATTATTGACGAAAAACGTTTCGTTATCAAAATGCAGCGACCCCTCAAAATTCTTGATATCAATAAGTTCAATTGTTTTGTGATTGAAAATAACGAAGTCAATTTGATGGTATTGATCAAATACATTAAACCAAAAATCTTTGAATACATATGCATCTTTATGCAAATATTTAGGAATCCAATCGTTTTTAAACTGTCCTTCACCGACATTGCCTAATAAACCGATGTGTAATTTATATTTATCTGAAGCATCTAACTGATTAAATTCATTCATAACCATAAGCCATTGTGTTTGTAATGTTTTCATAAATAGCTACACCTCCATATATATATACAAAATTTTTGCCTGATTCCATTAATTTATTTTTCGATTTATAAAAAATGTTTAACGAAATAAAGGACTAATACTCTTTATGTTTTAGAATTAATACAACTGTGTTAGGCAAAGGGAGAGTAGCTTTATTTGCTAGACCAATCAATAAAAGTTCTATAAATATTGGATAGAAGCAATCTTGAATGAGTACACCACATTAGAATCATTGAACTGGAGATAATTATGTCAAATATTATGTTAGTGAAATTACAAGAGAAACATTTTGAAAAACTATTTAAATTTGAACTTGAAAACAAAGGTTATTTTGAAGAAATGGTTCCGAGCCGTGGAGATGATTACTATGATTTAGAAACATTTATACAAAGAAACAAAGCTTTAATCGACGAACAAGATCAAGGTTTATCTTATTTTTATTTAATTATGAATCAAGAAGGTGTAGTTCTTGGAAGAATGAATTTAGTGGATATCGAACAACCAAAGAGGCGTGGTCATGTCGGCTATAGAGTGGGGAAAGCATATACTGGAAAAGGAATTGCTAACAAGGCGTTGAGGATACTATTAGATACCACCAATCAGTTAGGCATCAGACAGATATCAGCGAAGACAACTACAATTAACATAGCATCCCGAAAAATCTTAGAGAAAAATGAATTTCAATATATTGAAACAGCCAAAGATGAATTTAAAATGAATGGACACTTATTATCGTTTATTTATTATAGGTGGGAGAAATCATAGATAACTTATCGTGTAAGAAGTTAGTAATCGTGTCTTAATCGCGGATAGAAGTTATTGTCTGTAATATTAATTCACATCAAAATAGTTTAAGCAGAATAGTCCATCACTGCTGAACGAGGTAAAGGAAGTGTGTCAATGAAGGATTTTTACACAGCATTATCATATATAAATGAAAAGATTTATAAACCAAACGGCATTGCGATTTCATCAATCCAAGAAGAGAAACAAAATGCTAAGTACGGAGCAGGTATCTTGAAAGTATCTTCAACATCAGTCCGTTTTAGAGTCGCAAATATTACACCAACAAAAATAGGTCAATTTGTTGCCATTTGGGAAAAAGATGATAATGATAAAAACCAACCTTATAAATACTCGGCGGCACCTGGTTTATTAGTTGTTACGGTATTTAAAAGTGAAAATGAATTTGGCCAATTCATTTTACCAAAAGAAGAGCTTTTCAGACAAAGCATCCTCATTTCAAGCTCTACAAAAGGGAAAATGGCATTAAGAGTTTACCCTAGTTGGGATATACCGACTAGCAATCAAGCGACAAAAACACAGGAATGGCAGCTACCTTATTTCGTTGATATGAGCGACCCAGGTAAATTAGATATTGAAAAATTGATGAGACTGTATTCCGTTTAAATAAAAAGTTGTTACTTGACAATTTATCAGGTAAAATGAATCATTGTGAAAATAGACAGAGGTCAGTGGCGTCACGAGATGAGTTCTGCGAATGGAACAACAAACTATAAACCCTTAATATAATCAGAGTGTGTAGAAGAAAAGATGAAGGTGGTGGAAGAATGAATTCAAAAGAGAAAATGTTAGAGATTATTAAAAAGAAACAAGTTGGTGGCGGAGGATCTAAAAAAATGGCCGAGCCAAAAAACAATATAAAAAACATGCGTAAAGGGCCAAAGATATTTAATAAGTAAGCTAAATATCCCTGTCACGTGCAGAAAGATACCTCTTATAGATTAGGAAGGTATTTTTTTTTTTGCGAAAAATGATGGTGGTTGAGGATGGTATAATTAATTATTAAAAATAAATGAGTATAACGCTTGTTAATTAAAATAAATGTGGTATATTATAATCAACAATAACCAACGAAAGGACGAATCCAAATGAATTCTTTAACACAATTACAATTGAATCCATTTACAGTAAGCTTCTGGTGGAGTACAACTCCATCTGTGTGAAGCTTGATTCGTCATGCTCGCATAGATTTAAAAATCTATGCGAGTTTATAGGATAATAGTCTATTATTATCTATTTTAGAGAACCCGCTTAGATTTTTTTCTAGGCGGGTTTTTCTTTGGAATTGAATAATAATAATAGAGGGTGGAAAGATGAAACGTAAAATTGCTTATGGAGTGAGTCTATTAGTGCTCATTGGTCTTGTTTTCTCGGTTGCTACTTCGACGGAGACGACTGCAACAGAATCGGAACAGATATTGAACTTAGCAACAGCGAATGAACCCGTAGTTGATCCGGGATTAGCAACGGATAAAAATTCAGTCGCATTAATTGCGAATATCTTTGATGGGCTGACACGTCCGACAATCGAAGGGGATGTAGAACAAGGTGTTGCTCAGAGTTGGGATGTCAGTCAAGACCAATTAACTTATACGTTTCATCTGAGAGAATCCAACTGGAGTGATGGGACACCTTTAACTGCTAGTGACTTTGAATATGGATGGAAAAGGGTTTTGGATCCCGAGGTTGCCTCACCTGGTGCAGGTGAACTTTATATCATCGAAGGAGCAGAAGCTTATCATCAAGGTGAAGGGGCAGTTGAAGAGGTTCAAGTCGTGGCAGTGGATAACCTAACGCTGGAAGTGACATTAACTGAACCAATGCCACAGTTTTTAGAGCTTACGGGTAGATTACCTGAGCTATACCCGATTCCAGGACAGATTGTATCCCAGCATCCAGAGTGGGCTCAAAATGCTGGCGAATTATTTATCAATAATGGACCTTTCATGCTAAGTGAATGGAATCATCAAAGTGATTACACGATTGAGAAGAATCCAAATTACTGGAACAGTGATACGGTTCGACTTGATAAGGTATATGTTCAAGTCGTGGAATCTATGGCGACGGCTAATACGATGTATTTAAACGGTGACTTAGATTACTTAGGGATGCCTTTCCATACGATTTCACCTGAGATGATTGATATACATAAAGAATCAGGTGATTTAAACATGTCAGATATGGCAGCTTTTTATAATTATGCAATGAATACAAATGACCCTCATTTATCGAATGTTAATATTCGAAAAGCGCTCGCCTTGGCCGTGGACCGACAAGGGCTAATTGCTAATGTGACAAAAGCAAATCAAACAGCAGCATTGCGGATTGTTGGGCCGACCGCAACAAACGCGACTCAAGATGTAGCATATATTGAGGATGCTGACTATGATCAAGCGCGTAATCATCTAGAAAAAGGATTAGAAGAGTTAGGTTTAAGTGAACCAAGTGAATTACAACTTTCGATGTCAACCAATGTCAGCGAAGAACATTCAGCGGTCGCACAATTTGTTCAAGCTGGATGGAAAGAAGAGTTAGGTATCAACGTTGAGATAGAGACGACAGAATTTCAAGTTCATTTATCTAATATGAGTGAATTGAATTACCAATTAGGTCGACGCGGAGAAGGTTATGAATATTCTGATATCGCATCATTTTTAGAGCAATATTATTCGACAAACAATGGACGTAATCATACCGGCTGGGAAGATGAGAATTATCAACAACTAGTCGAAAAAGCAAGAGTAGAAACCGATTTAGAAAAACGAGAAGATTTATTATTAGAAGCAGAAGCGCTTTTTATGGATGCCATGCCTATTGTTCCTTTGTATTTTTATACAAATGCATATGTCGTTAGAGACAACGTACATAATATGGAGATGGATACGATTGGTGTGATTCAGTTTAAAGACGTTTATGTAGAATAGGAGCAGTTCAATGAAAACACTATACAAACAAATTACAGACTATTTGACAGCGCAGCATGAAGAGATGGTGTCGCTGCTTAAACAACTCGTTAATATTGAAAGTGGGCCGGATCAACCTGAAGGTGTTGACGCCATTATAGAAATTTTTAAGCAAGAATTTGATCAACTTGGGCTAGTGTCTCGCTCGGTTGAGATGGAGTATGCTGGTAGTACGATTGTCAGTATTTATACACCTGAAGATGTTGAAAACAACGCACCAATTGTATTAAGTGGACACATGGATACGGTATTTCAACCAGGGGTTTTAAGTGAGCATGGTTTTCGAATGGTGGACGACCGCTTTGCTAAAGGTGCTGGCATTGCGGATATGAAAGGTGGATTAGTGATTGCCCTTTATACATTGAAAGCATTAATTCATCTAGGTTATAAGAAACATCCAATCAAGATGTTGTTTATAGGAGACGAGGAAACATTGCACCGCAATTCAAATACGCGTGAGGTCATGTTAGAAGAGTTGACTGGTGCAAGCATGATGTTGAATTTTGAACCCGCTACAGAGCGCGAACATATCGGAGTAAGTCGAAAAGGTGGAGCGATGGTCACGATAGAAGTGGAGGGGATCGGTGCCCACTCAGGGGGCGGTGCTGCTACCGGACGAAGTGCTATCGTTGAATTAGCCTATAAAATAATTGAGTTGGAATCTAAAACTGATATCCAACGCGGCAAACTGATTAACTGCGGGCTGATTGAAGGTGGCGTGAGTACCAATACAATTCCCGCTCACGCTAAAGCCAATATCGCTGCGCGTTTTTCTAATCAAACAACCAAAGATGAAATAATCAGAGACCTTGAAGAAGCAGTCGGTAATTCACACATTCAAGACACAACTGCACGTTACGAGATAGAATCTTATCTAGACGCGATGGAATTTACACCGGCAGTCGCACAACTTGCAGATCATTTTATAAGAATTGGATCTGATTGTGGTTATGGAGATTTAATAAAAAATAAAAGTGAAGGCGTGAGTGATGCATCACTTGGGGTTGTAGCTGGAGTGCCGACCTTATGTAGTATGGGGATTATTGGGTCTGGCGCGCATACGTTGGATGAAAAAGCTGATTTAGAATCATTGGTAAGTAAAGCAGTATTAGCAGTCAGCGGTATTATTGCATATTAATAAGAGCTGTTGGGAGACAAGACTAATTGTCTGGCTTCTTTTATTTTAGAAAAATAGATTGGTGTATTCGGGACAAACTAATTTCTGTATGCGGGTCACTTCACACTAATCTTATCATTCTGAACGAGTCCTAGAATTCTTCGCAATCATAGTGCGAGGCAATTGGCCTTACTTACTTATTTATTCCACTCAATTTAATATACTGTGAATGTACAAATGGTAGTTAACGGCGTCTAGCCTCCCATATCAGAATCCATATGCTCGCCAACCGCCTTAATCACTCCAAACAATCAAACTCTTTAAAAAGCTAGCTAGCTTTTTAACCCAACTATAATATAATACCAATATGACAATCAAATTGATTGAGGTAGGTAGGGTGAGAGTGTGAAACGGAATGTTGATTATTTTAAAGATGGTTTAAAGGATTCGATTCCTTTAGCCATTGGGTATTTTTCGGTGGCTTTTACATTAGGGATTGCGGCGAGAAATGCTGGCCTTACTCCATTACAAGGATTCTTAAGTGCTTTATTACTAAATGCATCGGCTGGGCAATATGCTGTGTATAGCTTGTTTGAGTCGAATGCACCTTTTGTGGAAGTGGTATTAGTCACGCTTGTTGTGAATGCTCGATACATCTTAATGAGTTTAGCATTGAGCCAACGTGTTCATCCAGATAGCCCAATGAGACACCGCTTCTTAATTAGTTTAGGTATTACTGATGAGTTATTCGGACTATCAATAGCGGATAATAAATTCGTTCAACCTTACTACTACTATGGAACGATGACATCACTATTATGGTGGGCGATTGGGAATTTTATTGGTGTCATCGCTGGAAATATACTCCCGTTGAGTATTGTGAGTGCGTTAAGTGTGGCTTTGTATGGGATGTTCATTGCTGCGGTTATTCCTTCAGCAAAAGTGAATCGGACGATTGCTTTTTTCGTTGTTGTTTCTTATGTAGCGAGTTTTACTGCTGATGTTATTGGTCTTGTGGAACGTTTTTCGTCTGGAATCGTGACGATCGTTTTGACAGTAATTATCGCAGGTGTTGCAGCAATTAGATTTCCGATTGAAGATGAGGTGATCCATGATGAATAGCGTGTATTTTTATCTACTCCTCAGTGGAGCAGTACTGTATATGATGCGAGTCATTCCAATGACTTTAGCTAGAGGGCAAATTAAACACTCATTTATTCGGTCGTTTTTGTATTATGTTCCATATGTTACTTTATCAGTTATGACTTTCCCAGCTATTTTACAAGTGACGCAGACACCTCTATCTGGACTGGCAGCATTAGTTGGTGCCATTTTAATGTCATGGCGAGGCGCTAATTTAATACAAGTGGCAGTCACAAGTTGTATGCTTGTTTTTATCGTGGAATTGATTTTAATTTAAGTGATAGTTGAATCATTTCTCTCTCTTTCATCAAACTGGTAAGATAGCGATATAGCATTGAGAGAGGAAGAGACGATGACTGATAAGACAAGCATGCCAATTCAAGTGTATTCAGAAATTGGGCGGTTGGAACGAGTAATATTACATCGCCCAAGTATTGAATTAGAAAATTTAATTCCAGCTAATCTTGAAGCGTTACTATTTGATGACATACCTTATTTGGAGGCGGCGCAAAAAGAACATGATGCATTTGCTCAAGTATTAAAAGAGAATGGCGTCGAAGTACTTTACTTAGAGAAATTAGCTGCAGAAGCTATTGACAATGGGAATGTGAGAGAAGAATTTATTGAGGAATGGTTGAGTGAATCAGGCTTAGAACCGGGTGCTCATTACCATGCTGTTAAAGAAAAGCTGACAGCGATTGAAGATTCTTACGAGCTGATACTCAAGACAATGACAGGATTTAGAAAAGATGAAGTCAAGGTTGAAGAAGGTACAACTTTGATTGATACTTTGGATAGAGATTATCCTTTGTTAATTAATCCGATGCCGAGTTTATACTTTACTCGGGACCCTTTCGCGACAATCGGGCAAGGAATTTCTTTGAATCATATGTATTCTGAGACGCGCAAACGAGAAACAATATATGGAAAGTATATCTTCCAATATCATCCAGTTGTCAAAGATAACTCCGTCCCTTTGTATTATTTCCGAGATGAATCGACTTATATTGAAGGTGGAGATATCTTAGTGCTATCTGAGGATGTCTTAGCGATTGGGATTTCGCAGAGAACGGACGCGCGTTCTATTGAGAAGCTTGCAAAAAATGTCTTTGAAGATACAGATTACAGCCAAGTGCTGGCTTTTCTCATTGGAAGTAACCGAAAGTTCATGCATTTAGATACAGTTTTTACGATGGTTGATTACGATAAATTCACGATTCATCCTGAAATAGAAGACCAATTAAAAGTGTATACGATAACGAGTCAAGACGGCGAAGTAAAAATTGAAGAGGAAACGGACCCATTAGAAGAGATATTAGAAGCAGCTCTCAACATTGAGAAAGTAACACTTATTCGTTGCGGGGATGATGACCCAGTAGCTGCGGCGCGTGAGCAGTGGAATGACGGGGCCAATACATTGGCGATTGCACCGGGTGAGTTAATTGTTTACGACCGTAATCCAGTTACAAATGCCTTGCTTGAAGAAGCAGGAATTAAATTGCATAAAATCCAAGGAAGTGAATTAGTCCGTGGACGAGGCGGACCGCGTTGTATGTCGATGCCGATTTACCGAGAGCGGTTTTAATTCATATCACTGGAGTTTGAAATGGTCTTTGAACGATTTAATAAAAATCAAACCCATACATTCTTCATCACCATCGTAGCGGATGAAGATAATGTTGGTGTTTATATACCACATTTAACTTGATTGCTTGGAACAGGTATTTTAATCGGTGGTTTTTTTACAATTGGTATCGCCATAATGTCTGCATTATATGCACTTTCAATGATTAACGAAACGATTGAAAAATACGTACGAATTATTTTAGCACTTGTATTTACGCCACTAAGTTTTTATATAAAGGTTAAGAATAGAACTTTACAACATATATAGTCCATCTTAGTTTGGAAAATTAAATAATAAAAAACGAGTATAGCCACTGTCATGCAAACAGCAAGCGATACTCGTTTTTATTATAATTGAATTTAGTCATTCACGACTTCTGCATATTTAATATTTTGTTGAGGGTCGACTTTCGACACTCCAGTTTGTTTTTCATAGAAATTATCAAGTAAAGTCATCGCAACCGTAGTTAAGACACCAATTACTGCCGCGTCGTCAACAAAACCTAAGGGGCCAAAGATATCTGGCAGGACATCCACGGGGAAGATCGTATAGGCTAGGGCGACACCGACCATACCTTTAATATATAGTGGTGTTTCTTTTTTGAATAAGGCTTTGACAAATTTACCTAAAGTTGTTTTTGAAGTTTTATTTGCTTTCATTAATACACACCCTTTCTTGACTATATACATTATAACGCTAAGGATTGATTCGGATATCAGTCTTAAGGATGATATTTAATTGTGACAAGATTATGGCAAGAAAATATGAATTAAGTTAAAATACTTTCTCTGAAAAGCGTGATAAAAGATTGTACCATAGTATTTGTGTTAAAATAGCAGTAACAAATAAACTGAGGAGGCAAAGGATGGCAAGGAAATATATTGTAGAAGATTTTGATGCGAATGGTGGCGTGTTTAAAACACAAATGACAAAGCTGTACCAAGAAATTGCCGATTACGCGAATAAAAAAGGTTTAACAATTATCAAAGTCAGTGATATGGATGAAAAAGGCCGTTGTGCGGTCATTTTTGAAGAAATTTAATTACTTAAGTTCGTTTGTGTATAATTATATGGCACAAGCGAACTTTTTTTAATCAAAATACTTATGCACATGTTCATAATTTGCAAATAACTTTTCATTTTATCAACATATCCACACAACACCTGTGCACAGTATATTGTTTTAGCTCTGCGGATGTAAGTGCTATACTTAAGGTATTGAAAACAATTTTAAAAAAAGAGTGAGAGGTGAATCGAATGGCAAAAAAGTAAAAAATATTTTGCTGGAGCGACTGAGTATCATTGAAGCGCGGTACGTGGATTTTTCTAATAATCCTTTTGATAGCGATATAGCACATGATTTGCGAGTGAGCATAAGAGAATTGCGTGGTTTATTGAACTTTATCAAACCGATTATCGGTGAAGAGACGTATGATTCAATGAATGCGCCGCTTCGCGAAGCAGCGCAAGTATTTGGACCTATTCGCGAACTCGATGTATTGACTGAATTTACTGAAGAAGTTGCTTTAGAACAACCAGATTTAAGTGAGTATTTTTATGATACGTTTAATTTATTAGGCAAAGAACGCCGGAAAGAAATGCGTCGCACATTTAACGTGACGAATGTTGAACTAGTCAAAGACGCGTTAACAACCACTAAAGAAACGCTTGAAGAATTAGAGTTGGATAAAGATTTTGATTGGGATAAATATGTTGCTAAACGCTTAGAGAAAAAGAATGATAAATTGCAAAAAGCGTATGAAGAAGTGGATCTCCAAGATTATGAAACGGTTCATGATATTCGAAAAGATGCTAAGAAAAATCGCTATGCAGCAAAATACTATAAAAATATAACATCCAAAAAAACTAAACCGTATAAAAAAGCAGCCGAAGCCATTCAAGATGAGTTTGGTGAAGTGACTGATGCGCATGTGAATTACGACTTATTAACAGACTTTGCTGATCAGGTTGAGGATAAAGATGTGAGAGAGTTATTCTATCAAATTCGTGAAATTGCTCAAGAAAAAATAATAGTCACCGAATAAAAGGAGAATGAAATTGGATTTATTTAAAGCACTCGTTGTACGAAAAGAAAACGACGACGTAAGTTATGAAGTTGAATCAATAAAGCAAGAAAATTTAGACGAAGGTTCAGTTTTAATCAAAGTTCACTATTCATCACTGAATTATAAAGATATGTTAGCTACTCAAGCAAAGGGTGGCGTGATTCGTCGCTACCCAATGATTCCAGGGATTGACTTAAGTGGAGAAATTGTTAAAACGACAGATGAATCATTTGAAGTTGGACAAGAAGTACTCATTACAGGATACGATTTAGGTGTGAATCACACGGGTGGCCTAGCCCAATACGCTCAAGTGCCTTCTGAATGGATCATTCCGGTGCCAGAAAATCTAACTTTAAAAGATGCTATGAGTTATGGGACAGCTGGTTTCACAGCAGCCCAATCTGTTCGAGCACTTGAACAGCATGGTATGGATCCGAAATTGGATCAACAAATTTTAGTCACTGGTGCTTCCGGTGGCGTAGGGAGTATTGCCTTAGCCATCCTAGTCAAAGCCGGCTACCAAAACGTTACAGCAATGATCCGTAAAGACTATCAGGAAAAAGTTGTTAAAGATATTGGCGCGCATCAAATCTTATGGGCAGATGATATTGGCGAGAAAAAAGCCCTTGCTTCTCAAAAATACGACTACGTCTTAGACACCGTCGGAGGCGATGTTGCCGCAACTCTCATCTCGCAAATTCAAGAAAAGGGAAGCATGAGTTTATGCGGAAATGCAGCGGGAGTAAAATTAGAAACAACCGTCTTGCCATTAATTCTCAGAGGCATTAACTTACTAGGGATCAACTCAGTCAACGCTTCTCAAGAAGAACGCGAAACAATCTGGAACAACTTGGCGGATTCATGGAATGTAGTTGATAATTTAAACACGAAAACAATTAAACTAGACGACGTTTCTGAAACAATCACCGCCATAAAAGAAGGCTCACACGTTGGTCGAACAATTGTAGAGATGAATTAGAGATTAAATAGAGATCCGTGATTTGAAAAAATTATGGTTCTCTTTTTTTGAAAATGCAACTCAAGCCAAATGGAGTTGTGGTTTGTCTTTAGATAGCTGAACTCAAGCCAAATGAAGTTGTGGTTTGTCTTTAGTTGTCCGAACTCAAGCCAAATGAAGTAGTGGTTTGTCTTTAGATAGCCGAACTCAAGCCAAATGGATGTGCGGTTTGTCCTGAGTTGTGTGAACTCAAGCCAAATGGAGATGCGGTTTGTCTTTAGATAGCCGAACTCAAGCTAAATGAAATTGCTATTTGACTTGAGCCAGACCTAAATCCCAAGACCTGCTTCCGCCAGCAAAGCGGAAATTAATTAATCATCTTATCCAGTAAATATTTTCAACTCAACAACTATTATGATAATATTAGCAGATGAGAGCGTGTTCGAAATCCAAATATAATTAATGAGAATGGAGCTGTTTTAGTGGAGCCAATTTTTTTAAAACCAGTTTTACAAGAGAAAATTTGGGGTGGCAATAAGTTAGAAAGCGAGTTTAACTTCGATTTACCAAGCGACCGTATTGGTGAAGCCTGGTCAATTAGTGCGCATCCAAATGGCGTTTCGACCATTGAATCGCCGGATGAATTTAAAGGTATGGCCTTTGATCAATTTTACGAAGAGCACCGTGAGTTCTTTGGCGAATTAAATGATGATGTCTTTCCATTATTAGTAAAGATACTGGACGCGAAAGAAGACTTATCTGTTCAAGTGCATCCAGATGATATTTACGGAAAAGAGCAAGAAGGTGAATTAGGTAAGACAGAGTGTTGGTATATTATCGATGCTGAGCCTGGAGCGCAAATCGTTTATGGACATAATGCGGAGTCCAAAGAAAAGTTCCAGCAACTGGTTGAAGAAGGGCGCTGGGACGAGTTACTGCGCCGAGTGCCAGTGACGCCGGGCGAATTTTATTATGTGCCACATGGAACGATTCACGCCATTGGTGGGGGTGTCATGATATTAGAAACGCAACAAAGTTCAGACACCACTTACCGCGTGTATGACTACGATCGTACTGACAATCAAGGGAAGCAACGTAATTTACATATCCAACAATCTATTGATGTGTCGCTGATTCCTCATCAAGACCCTGAACAAGTGGCAGATGTGAGCCAACAAGAGGGTGGCGCGATTACGCATTTTCTAACGAATGATTACTTTAAAGTCTTTAAATGGGATGCGACAGGCGACTTAGAAATTCCTGTCTCTAACACTGTTTATTTAGCAACGGTGATTGAAGGAAGTGGGGAACTCATTGTGAATGGAAAAACCTACCCACTAACCAAAGGAGATTCCTTTGTAACGCCAGCTTCAGCATCTGACATCCAAATAAAAGGGAATAACTTAACCTTAATCGCATCAAACCCAGTTTATTAATTCAAATAGGAGTGATTAAATTTGACATTACTAGGATCAATTGAAGCAGGTGGCACTAAATTTGTCTGCGCTGTTTCAGATAACGCATTAAATATTATTGAACGAGTGTCGATTCCCACAACGGTTCCGGAAGAAACCATGGAAGCCGTAGTAGATTTTTTTGGAAAATACGACGTCGACAGCTTTGGGATTGGGTCTTTTGGTCCGATTGACGTCAATCCAGCTTCAGAAACATATGGTTACATTACGTCTACACCTAAACCAGGTTGGAACCAATTTGATTTTGTAGGCTATTTGAAAAAAGCGTTTGGTAAACCCATTTACTGGACGACCGATGTGAATGCGGCAGCCTATGGTGAGTACAAATTGGGAGCTGCCAGAGATATTCCAAATAGTTTATATTTAACGATTGGGACAGGTGTTGGAGGGGGCGCAGTCATTGATGGCGATATCTTCAATGGGTATTCTCATCCGGAAATGGGCCACATCAAGGTCCAAAGACATCCTGAAGATACGGGAGAGGGCTCGTGTCCTTATCACGGTGACTGTTTAGAAGGACTCGCAAGTGGTTCTGCTATCGAGAAGCGATTTGGCAAAAAAGGGATTGATTTACCAGAAGACCATGAAGCATGGGAGTTTACGGCTTATTATTTAGCCCAAGCTTTGATGAATTATTCGCTAGTCTTATCACCGGAGCGGATTATCTTAGGTGGGGGTGTGATGAAGCAAGCCCATCTACTACCTATGATTCAAGCAAAATTAGAAGAACTCATGGCCGGCTACTTAGCTTTACCACCAATGGCCGAGTACGTTCAAATACCTGGTTTAGGAGATAACGCTGGAATAACAGGTTGTCTATTATTAGCTCAGAAAATATTAAATTAAAGAAGCTCAGTAACGACCGACAAATTCGGATCAGTTACTGAGTTTTATTTTCGCGCATAATATCAGAACTAATGCGACGCGAATCAAAAATTTGACCCACTTCAATAATATGTTCTAAGTTGACGTCATAATCGTGTGTAAATACCACCGCATAAAGTAA
Organism: Ruoffia tabacinasalis; assembly: GCF_042652985.1. Taxonomy (NCBI): domain Bacteria; kingdom Bacillati; phylum Bacillota; class Bacilli; order Lactobacillales; family Aerococcaceae; genus Ruoffia; species Ruoffia tabacinasalis. The sequence continues at coordinate 56,491 of NZ_JBHSHQ010000061.1, forward strand.
ATTTAATAAGTAAATAATTGATGTGTTGGAAGTAAAATTCGCAATCTTTGAATAGAGCTTTTCCCGCGTTGTAATATGCAAAGTGACGTCACTTAATTTAGAAATGGTATTGTCACCAATACTTGTCAGACTAATAATGGATGAGCCGCGTTCACGCAACATATCAATGCATTTTAACATGATATCATTCTCGCCCGTATATGAAATGACGATGGCGCACGTGTCTTCTGTTGAATGATAGGCTTCGTAATCAATGTAATGAAATGTAGAAGCAATTGAAACATTCCGATTAATTCGGCGCATTTTAGTGACAAAATCCTGAGAAATCATCGCATTTGTATGACTTCCGAAGATCTTAATTTCTTTGGCTTTCAATAATTTTTCTTGGGCCTGCATTAAATTCTGATAATCCAATAAAGACAGAGTATCTTGAATCGTATTGTGCTCAAGGGTGGCTAGCTTGTTGGCTATAGAAAGTAAGTTATCTTGCTTTTCAAATGGGAGGTTTGCATCAATGGAATTATAATTACTATTTAAATAGTGCCATTCCTTTAAAAAAGCTTCTTTTAGATCAGTCCAACCTTTAAAGCCGAGCTTTTTCGCTACTCGAATTAGGCTCGTTGGATTTGTATGAGTTATTTGAGCTAGGGCAGTAGTGGTCATATTTTCCAGTGACTGTGGGTTTTCGGTCATGTAGTCGACTAAGGTTTGTTCGGCATCAGAAAAATGTTCAGACCTCATTTGTTCGATAATTAGCATGATAGCCTCCTAACTTCATTTTATTTAATCATAAAGGATTAGAAGGATTTTCACAAATTTTAACACATTTTGTGTCAGTCTTACACAAGAAATATATGAAAAGATATAAGATTTGTGATGAGGCTTTCTACTTGATCTCAAGCTATTGTAAAGGTTTACTTGCAGGGTTAAGCTAACCTTACAAACAAATAGAGGAGGCTATATTTTTTATGGCTAAAGGGATTAAAATTGTAACAATCGGTGGCGGATCAAGCTATACGCCTGAACTCATTGAAGGTTATATTAAACGAAAAGATGAATTGCCAATCGAAGAAATCGTACTGGTGGATATCGAGGCGGGGCAGGAAAAACTGAATATCGTTGGCGAAATGGCTAAGCGAATGATTAAAGCGGCCGGATTAGACTGGAAAGTGACATTAACTTTAGACCGTTTCAATGCCTTAAAAGATGCAGACTTTGTGACGACACAATTTCGTGTAGGGCTACTGGATGCGCGTGTGAAAGATGAACGGATTCCATTGTCGCACGGTATTTTAGGACAGGAAACGAATGGGGCCGGCGGAATGCTGAAAGCGATGCGTACAATTCCTGTGATTGATTCAATTATTGAAGATATGCGACAACAATGCCCAAATGCTTGGTTAATCAACTTCACCAATCCAGCTGGGATGGTAACGGAAGCAGCGATCAATGAATTCGGTTGGGAACGCACGATTGGTTTATGTAATGTCCCGATTACTCACTGTATGGATGTTTCTGAGAAATTAAATGTGGAACAAGCAGAATTAAATTTTCAATTTGCTGGGATTAATCATTTTCATTGGCACCGGGTTTGGGATAAAGCTGGGAATGAGCGCACAAAAGAAGTCATCGATTTGTTATACAAAGAGGATGAGGACGCACCTGATAGCGCACTAAAAAATATTCACGACGCAGGTTATAATGTCGATCAAATTCAAGACTTGGGACTACTACCTTGCGGTTATCACCATTACTACTATTCTGAAGATATTATGTTAGAGCATTCAATTGAAGAATTTAAAAATGGGGAAACGCGTGCGCAAGTAGTGAAAGAAACAGAAAGAAGCTTGTTCGAACTATATAAAAATGCTGAACTAGATTACAAACCGGAAGAATTAACACAACGTGGGGGAACGTATTATAGTGACGCGGCTTGTGAAGTGATTGCGTCAATCTATAATGACAAACGCACTCAAATGGTTGTCTCGACACAGAACAAAGGTGCAATTGCTGATTTACCGTATAATTCAATTATTGAAGTATCAGCGGAAATTACCTCTCACGGAGCCATGCCTTACAACTGGGGAAGCTTCATGCCAGCAGCTAGAGGAATGTTACAGTTGATGAAAGGAATGGAGGAGACAGTCATTCGTGCTGCGGTTGAGGGTAACTACGGTGCAGCTTTACATGCCTTTACGATCAATCCTTTAGTACCAGCAGGAAATACAGCTAAACGTGTGTTGGATGAATTACTTTACGCGCACAAAGAACACTTACCACAATTTGCCGAAAAAATTAAAGAGATTGAAGCAAAACAACCTGAGGTGGTTGAGTATGTGGATGAGTTAATGAAGTCGAATTAAGTAAATTTGTAGACTTCTGGCGTAGCTATAATCAATTTTATGCGAACCGTTGTGCCAGAATCTAAATGGAAATATGGTCATCAATCATGATTATAGTAGCGTTGAAGACGAAAAATATTTGACTTAAGGAATTGATGTGCTAAAGTAGGGTGAAATAAAATAATATAAAAATATCGCCGGATAGACATTCATTTTTGTACGTAGGCCAACGTGTACAAAATTGGATGTCTATCTTTTTTTATTTTTAAGGAGGAAGGAATATGTTTTTATCATTATTAGGTGTTACGATTGGTGCTGGCTTGGTTGATAGTTTAAACCCAATTGCCATTGCGCAACAATTTGTATTACAATCTACTGCGAAAAGTAAGCATTCAATCCTGACTTATATTTTTGGGCTGTTATTTTACTTTGGTATTGCTCAAATTATCCGAAATTAATTTGAATCAGCGCAGATGAACTACCCATTTTTAATCCCGCTTACACTAAATGTTCTAGGTGTGATGCTAATCATTTATCGTTTTATCACTATTTTTCAGAGAGAAATAAAAAAGCAGAGATTAAAGATGGGGAAGTAGAACCTACGCCAAAGAATTTGTCAGCCGGGCAATTATTTGGTGTAGGCGTAGTGTCTTGTTTGGCAGAGCTCACGAGCGCCTTGCCGTATATTGGATATTTAACCGTCTTAATTTCTGCAGATATTCATTGGACACTGGCTTTAGTTTTGCTCGCTCTATACAACTTAGTCTTATTCAATTTACCATTGTATATTTTATATGCAGTGTCCGTTTATAATGAAAAATGCTAATGAAAATTTATACCCGATTTTACCGTATCATGAGTTATATTTTAGAGTACGGAATACCAGTACTAGGCGTTTTATTAGGCTTATTCTTGATCTACTTAGGAGCGGTAGTGTTTTAAAATTTGTACTGCGGAGAAATAGGTGATTGAGAAAATCTCAGGACACCAAAGCATCCCTGAAAAAATCTCAGGACACCAAAGCATCCCTGAAAAAATCTCAGGGACACGAAACGGCCAAAAATGTCCTTGAAAAAAACTCAAAGACACGAAACGGCCAAAAATGTCCCTGAAAAAATCTCAGGGACACGAAACGCCAAAAAAATGTCTCTGAAAAAATCTCAAGGACACATTCCCAACAAAATCCCGTCCAAACCAACCCAAAACAAACTCAGCCCACCTCATTTAGCAACAATACTGAATAGGGTGAGCTGTTATTTATGCGCGTATATATGCATAGCCGTCTTCTTGGCGGGCAATCAGTTCAACCACGCCGCTTGGGACGTAAGTAAAGTGAATCGCTTCTGCTTGTTCTTGTGTTAATTCTTGTGCAGCCAAAGCATGTCCGCATAACTCGAAAGTAACACCTTTTTCTAACAAAGGCTCAGCTTTCGAAGCAATATCAGGGTGACTAACAATTTGAACGGCAGGTCCGTTTCCAAGAATAACTATATCAACGTTAACTAAATCAGCTAAGGCATTACTAGCACTAGCGATAACTTTTGACCACTCATCTAATTCGTGAGCATGAAATATGACTTTTTTCATCGTTTCACCTCTTTACTTTTGAAAAAATAGAAATAAACCAGCGTGTAAAGGCAAAACTTCTGCCGGCAAAAAGTTTTTGATTGCGTAAACAATCCATCGAGTCTTTATATTTATCAGCTGCAGTGGTTTTTAATCGTTAAACTTTAATCGTAATATTAAATTAATCGTCAGTCGCAACCGTTCAATCTAGTTTTAAGTACACAAAGACTCTACCAAAAGTGTTAAATCTCAGTGAGTAAATCAATTGAAATCATAGAGTTTGCATTCGATTGATCGATTAAAGAAGAAATTTTATTAACTTCTTTCGTAAGTCGGTCAATGTCTTCGCGAATCGATGACTCATTATAAGCACTATATTCGACCACGCCAACCCCCGTCTCAACGCGTGTTTCTTGGCGCTGAATTAAATTCTCAAGTTGCGTCAATAGTAAACGCGTTTGACGAACCCATTCGAGCTGATAAGTGACACTATGATTTTCTACAATAAGTTCATTATTTGCCTGTACAATGGCGTGACGCAAAGCGCTTGTGTCGGTAATCAGTTGTTTGTATTTTACCAATTCTTCTTCATTCGATTTAGCTTTATCATCATGAGCAATTGGCTTACCGTCCACTTTCACCGGACCAAAGAAATTTGAACGGAAACGGTAAGTAAGTTGATCAATTTGTTTATTAAAATTTGATAAAGTGAAAATAGCTTCTTGAATAGTTAATTGATGTTGCATAGTTACCTCCAGTGATAAAATTTATTTTTCCAAACCTGCTGCTTCCAAGTCGCTAATAATAATTTTCTTCATGTTCATCAAGGCTTGAATTTGAGCGTCAGTTTGTTGCAATTCATTTAAGTGACTCGGGATAATTTGCCAAGAAAGACCGTACGCATCCTTAACCCAACCACATTGCTCACTTTCTGGAACGTGAGATAATTTTGACCAGTAGTAGTCAATCTCCTCCTGATCTTCGCAAGCAATCGTAAATGAAATTGCTTCGTTAAATCGGAAATACGGACCGCCATCTAGACCAATAAATTTCTGGCCATTCAATACAAATTCAGCATGAATAACTTTGCCAGCCATGCCTTTAAATTGCTCATTTAAAGACTCATCCAGATAATATTCGATGAGTGTGACTTTGAGTTAGGAAAAATAGAAACATAATAATTAATTGCTTCTTCACAATTATTATCTGAAAACCATAATGATAGGATAATGTTTTTTTATTTTACCATTACAAAATATCAAAACAAAATAATCCCATCAGACGAATAATATAAGTAAATATTTCTAATTATTTTCTAATAAGCGTGTAAAATAAGGCTCACTTGTATTATAATGATAGAATATAAAGTGAGGTGAATAGGAATGTTTAAAACAAATAATTTAGTTAAAATCGCGTTGTTAACTGCCTTAACGACAGCGATTTCCCTATTAGTGATTATTCCGGTTCCAGCAATGAACGGATTTGTTACATTATGTGAGGCGGGTATATATTTAGGTGCAGTCTTACTTGGTCCCGCAGGTGGTTTTTGGGTGGGGGCATTGAGTGGTGGACTTATTGATATTTTATCTGGCGCACCGCAATGGGCTTTATTCTCGATTATCATCCATGGTATTCAAGGATTATTAGTTGGATATTTATATCAGAAATTTACAAGTACCTTTAAACTAAGTATAAGTTTAGTACTTGGAAGTGCGAGCATGATTGTCGGCTACTTCATAGCAACCATGTTATTATATACTTGGCCAGCAGCGATGGCGTCAATTCCAGGGAATCTCGTGCAGACGGTTTTTGGAAGTTTAGTTACGATCGTCGTATTAAAAGGCCTTAAGAAAACAAGTTTTAATCCAGCCAAAGAAGGTAATTAAATGTACACTGATAATTTAACGAATGATTTAATTCAAATTGTAGAAGATGTAATAGAGGTAGCCCAATTACAAGCAGGGAATACTTTTGTTTTAGGGTGTAGTACAAGTGAAGTTGTTGGTGGCATGATTGGGAAAAATTCCAGTCAAGAAGTCGGCGAACTCATTGTGTCAACACTGAAAGAGTATTTAGACCAGCATCGAATTAATTTAGCCGTTCAAGGATGCGAGCATTTGAACAGAGCGCTCGTCGTTGAACGCGCTTATGCTAAGCAAGCGGACTTAGACGAAGTATTTGTTGTGCCAGCTTTAAATGCTGGAGGTGCAGCGTCGGTGGCAGCTTTCAAATACTTTAGGGATCCTGTTGTCGTCGAACACATTGTCGCGCAAGCTGGATTAGACATTGGAGACACAGCAATTGGTATGCATGTTAAACATGTCCAAGTACCCGTGCGCCCAAGCATTAAGGAATTAGGCTCAGCCCATGTAACTGCTTTAAGAACTCGACCAAAATTCATTGGGGGACCTCGCGCCCAGTACGCTAATTAAGGAAAACATTAAGGAGCGGAATGTATGAGTCTTTTTTCAAATGAAGATAAGATATCACAATGAAAAGATTTAGTTGCGATTAAATCAGTGAATAGAAATAAAATCGAAGTTGATGAAGCACGCGTCAATTTAGTAGCTGAATTAGGAAGCGGTAGCCCGTGATCGGAATTTTAAATCATATGGATGGGGTGTCATAAGGAGATGCTACTGATTGGATACATGATCCCTTTGTCTTAAGTGAATAAGACGATAAGCTACATGGACACGGTACTTCGGATATGAAAGCAGGATTAATAGCACTAGTCACTGCGATGATTGAAATTAAAGAAGCCAATGCCTTTCCTCCAGGAACGCTACGCTTATTATTTACTGCGGGTGAGGAAAGTGCGCAACACGGGTCAAAATATTTACATGAAAATGGCTACATTGGTGACATTGAAGCAATGATTATTGCTGAACCAACAGGTGATGTCACAGACACATCGAATTTACTGAATGATAAAGACGCTTATTTTAACTTTGTGATATTTATATTGAACTGATTACAAAATTTGCTGAAGGCAAATAATTGAACGACGCGTACAAATTCAATGGAGGGTGAATGAATTATGACGATGAGATACACTCAAGCACAAATTCCTGAGGTCTCTCTTGTGAAGATAGATACCTTAATAGATGCGCATACGTTAGAAAATTATCCAGAACATGAGAATTTAGAATCTAAACTGTATGCGATTGAAGCCGTGAATGAATCTGGCTTTGCAGGCGGCATCGCCTTTACAAAACAATTTGAGACAGCGCATGTGAATGCATTGGCTGTAGAAAAAGCGTATCGTGGTCAACAAATTGGATCTGGTCTATTAAAGGAAATGGAGCAGTATGCTGAATCCATTGGAGTACATACCGTTTCCTTATCAACCTTGAGTTACCAAGCCTTAGATTTCTATCAGAAATTAGGTTACACATTATCAGGTTCAATGACCGATTATCCAAGACGTGGTCTGACCAAATATGCTTTATACAAACGCCTGCCAAATTATTAACTAAAGAAAAAGTCCTAGAAAAGAGTGATCTCTTCTAGGACTTTTTGCTTAAGGATTTTTCGAATGGTTTGTGGGGTTTTCATAGAACATAAGTATTGTCGAATTTGTTTTAAGAAGAATGTCATCTTTTTGATTTTTTACAATCCAGTTTACTTCTACGACTGCTTGATATGGTTTTGATTTAGACGGTTTGATATCCAGAATCTCAGTGTTAACGTATAGAATATCATCTGGTCGAGTTGGATTTGGCCAAGATAGGTTGACCATCGCACCAATCATACCGTGCTCGATGTTAAATGATCGAACTACTAGCCCCATAGCAATAGATGCTGTGTGCCAACCACTTGCAATTAAATCTTTAAACTGGTAGTTCTTCGCTTTATCTTCATTAATGTGATAAAACTGAGGATCATATTTTTGTGCAAAATCAATGATTTCCTCTCGACTTATTTGATAAGAGCCACAATCTATTTTGTCTCCAATCTTTAAATCTTCTAAACGGAATATTTTATTATTCATATTTACCCCTCATTTTTTATTTTATGTAAATGCACCTACACCAGTTAACTCACGACCAACGATTAAAGCATTCACTTCATGTGTTCCTTCGTAAGTGTAGATCGCTTCTGCATCTGTGAAGAAACGCATCACTTCAGATTCTAAAGTAATACCATTACCACCACAAACTTCACGAGCCATTGCAACAGTTTCACGCATTGTCAGTGAGTTGTGCATTTTTGCTAGAGACGAATTTAACATTAATGGACGTTCAGTTTCTTGTAATTCAGCTAAGCGCACTGAGTAGCCAATGTTAGCAACAACGTTTGCTTGCATACGGGCTAATTTCTCTTGAACTAATTGGAAGCCACCTAATTTTCTTCCGAATTGATCGCGTTCTTTAACGTATTTTAATGCTGAAATGAAAGCACCTGCTGTCACACCCATCGCGATATGAGACACATCTGCACGAGTGAAGACTAAGATTTTCGCAACATCACCAAAGCCGTTAATGTTAGCTAAGCGGTCTGTTTCAGGCACAACAACGTCTTCTAATTTAATGTGTGCGTTACGGATTGCGCGTAAAGACCCTTTATGTGGAATTGGATTAGCCTCATAACCTTCGGCACCTTTACGAACGATGAAACATTTGATGCGGTTATCTTCAACGTCACGTGCGAAAATTGGGATAACATCCGCAGTATCCGCACCTCCAATCCAACGTTTTTCTCCATTAAGAATCCAGTTGTCTCCCTCACGGCGAGCGGTTGTTGCTAAGCCACCTGCAATATCTGAACCGTGATCTGGTTCAGTTAATCCAAAACAACCTTGCCATTCAAATGAAGCTAACTTAGGTGCGAATTCTTCGATTTGACGGTCGTCTCCACCGATTAAAATTGTGTTGTAGCATAAGCCGCCATGAACAGTATAGAAAGTTGCGATGGATGCATCGAAACGAGCTAGTTCTAAGTATAAGAAAGCCGTATATAATTCACTTGGCTTACGTTTCCCTTCACGGTCAACATATAACTTCGGATTGTTCATAAATCCAACTTCACTTACTTTTTTAAATGCTTCAAATGGAAAATCGGCATTCTCCCAGTACTCAGCGATGACAGGACGTACGTGAGTTTCTAAAGCTTCACGAACTTCTTGCAATACTTCAATTTCGCCATCAGTTAATTTTTCTGCATATCCATATAAATCTTCTGGATATAATTCCTTTACGATATCTGCTTTTGTAGTCATAAAATATGCTCCTTTTTAAAAAATGAATTTGAATATAAACGCTTACAAGTCTATAATATAACCACTTTAGAAGAATTACTAATTACTAATAATTAAACATCGTATTAGCTCAGCTTATGATATTTTTAAAAATAAGCGTTTACAAGCAATTTAAAAAGAAGTAACCTATATTATGTAAGCGAAAAGGAGTTTGAAATTTAATGAGAATGGATATAAACCAAATGAATTATTTCATAAATATTGTCGAATGTGGTTGCAATTTATCATTAGCGGCAAAGAAGATTCACATTAGTCAATCAGCTTTGAGCCAATTCATTACAAATTTTGAAAAAGAAGAAGAAGTCGAACTATTTAAAAGAAAAAATGGACGATTAGATGAACTCACTGAAAGTGGAGAAAAGATATATCGCTATGCTCAAGATATTACGCAAAAAAGTATAGAGATGGAAGAGCTAGTGAGAAGAGAGGCTTCTAAACAAAAAGGAACCATTCGACTAGGCGTTCCATCTTTAATATTGCGAGTTTACTTATCAACGTATTTACCAAACTTTGTGTTAGAACATCCAGACATCCGCATTGAAGTTACCGAAGGTGGCTGTAATGACCTAAGACATATGTTGATTAATAACGATCTTGATTTCGCATTTTTAATTGAACCGACGAACTTAGACCTGAAAGGTTTCGAACAACATGTGATTGACATTAATGAAATGACAGCCTTTATGGATGTGAACCATCCTTTAGCTTCTGATGATTTGTTGAACTGGTCGCATTTAAAGCCTTATAGTTTAGCGATATTTAATGATACTTTTACAACGCATTTTCTAGTGAAAAATAAATTAACCGAAAGCAATGTGCCCAATGATGTGATGTTTACGTCTGCTTCATGGGATTATTTAATCGAAGCGACGCGTAATAATGAAATCGTAACCATCCTACCAAAGCCAGTAGATCGCTTCTTTAGTAGCGATGAATTTGCGGTGAAGCATTTCCATGATTTCGTACCATTTAACGTCTTATTATGTCGATCTAAGAAAAAACCTTATAGCGACGTTGAAGAAATCCTGCTTGAAAATATGCTCGACTTCTTCTATCAACCAGTCGGTTAATGAGATGAAGTTAAACGAACAATAATTAATTTTAAGATAGTGTTGGTGAGGTGATCTTGCTGATGCTATTTTTTTGTGATTGAACATCCTCGAAAAGTAACACTATATGACCTCAAACTACAGACCTCCATCCCGCATTTTCTATACAAAAATTTTATGAAAACTTTAATAGCCCGACAAACCCCAACACACAAAATGGTTATCAATAAGCCCTTCAAATGAGATATAAGTCGAGCTTATAGAAACGATTAATTTAGTATGATAGAAATTCATCGATGCAAGCATTAGAATTATAATTGTAAACGCTTAATAAATGAAACTAAGACATATATAAAAATGGAGGAAGTAAAATGACAGAAGTAGTAATTGTATCAGCACGTCGTTCGCCAATCGGAAGCTTTGGGGGAGCATTCAAAAATGTTTCTGCTGTGGATTTAGCAACACAAGTAGTGAAAGAAAGTATTAAAGACATCAACTTAGACCCTCAAGAGATTAACGAAGTGATCTTAGGAAATGTACTTAGTGGAGGATTAGGACAAAACGTTGCGCGACAAATCGCTATTAAATCAGGTATTCCAAAAGAAGTTCCTGCATTTACAGTGAACAAAGTGTGTGGATCAGGACTTAAAACTGTTGCCTTAGCAGCACAATCAATCCTAGCCGGAGACAATGAAGTTGTTATTGCGGGTGGAACAGAAAGTATGAGTCAAGCCCCATACGTATTAAATGACCAACGTTGGGGTAAACGTATGGGAGACGGTCAAATCGTTGATACTATCTTAAAAGATGGTTTAATAGATGCTTTTGATGATATCCATATGGGTGTGACAGCTGAGAATGTCGCAGAAAAATTTGGATTAACTCGTGAAATGGAAGACGAGTTAGCCGTGTCAAGTCAAAACCGTGCAGAAGCAGCAATCAAAGCTGGACGTTTCAAAGAAGAAATCGTTCCAATTGCCGTTCCACAACGTAAAGGTGACCCAGTGATGGTTGATACTGATGAATTCCCACGCTTTGGTTCAACGATGGATTCATTAGGAAAATTACGCCCAGCCTTCGCAAAAGACGGATCTGTTACTGCAGGTAATTCATCTGGAATCAACGATGGTGCTGCGATGCTTATTTTGATGTCAAAAGAAAAAGCAGAAGCATTAGGTTTAACACCAATAGCTTCAATCGTCGCTTACGCAAGTGGCGGGGTAGATCCAAAAATTATGGGGACAGGTCCAATCCCAGCTACACGCCGAGTGTTAGCTAAAGCAAATATGAGCTTAGAAGACATTGAGTTAATTGAAGCGAATGAAGCTTTCGCGGCACAAGCATTAAGTGTGATTAAAGAATTAGAATTAGATACAGATATTGTCAACGTCAATGGTGGTTCAATCGCTCTAGGACACCCAATTGGGGCAAGTGGTGCACGAATTACTGTGACATTATTACACGAAATGATAAAACGTGATTCTAAAACAGGGCTCGCTACATTATGTATCGGTGGCGGACAAGGGATTGCCTTAATCGTTAAACGACCATAAAAAAGGAGAATGTGTAATGTCGAAAGAGTCTCATGCTTTATTAGAAGAAATTACCCAATACACGAATGATGAGTTAGCTCGAGTAACAAAGCATTATGATGCGACGGAAGAATTTCCTACAGAGTATGTTGATTACTTCTTTAAGTGTGACATCTTTCGATTATTACTTTCTCAAGAATCAGAGACAGAGGATTTTTACACCTTTATAAAAGTAATTCAAATCGTTTCTAAACAATTTCCGTCACTGGCAAGTATTTTATTAACTCAAGTGTTCAAGTTGATTTCTTAGGACAATGTAACTCTGAACGTGTTCAAGATACTTACTATTCATCGACCGGCGGACAAGCGGACTTTACAAAAGGAGTTCGCCTATCTCAAGCAGGTAAAGGAATTATTTGCCTTTACTCAACAGCGAAGAATGATTCAATCTCAACGATTGTGCCAGTTCTTCACGCAGGATCGCCTGTATCAACAACGAAAAATGATATTGATACAATCGTCACTGAATACGGAGCAGCTCAATTAAAAGGAAAAACTGTCTTCGAACGCACTGAAGCATTAATTAACATTGCTCATCCGAAATTTAGAGATGAATTACGTCAACAAGCCATTGACATGGGCTATTTAGAAGCTGAAAAACTCTTTGCAGCAACTGTTTAATATATAAAATAAAAGTCACTTAAGTACTTGAATTACGGATATGAATCTGTGAACGAGTCCTCAGTGGCTTTTTATTTTTAAAATTTTACATAAAAAATACTTATGGAATTGCTTCCAACTCACAAAAAATGTGTTATAGTAATAGTGTAAAATTTATGGGGGAGACAGATTAGGATGAATAATTATATCGATGACGTTGCTAAGAAAAAAGAGGTTTTATATCGTTCAGAATTTCTAAGATATGCTGTGAGGGCGATGTATGCAGGAATGTATTTGACACTAGGTTCAGCAGTGGCTTTTATAGCTGCTAACCACTTTAGTGGCATTGATCCAGTGATTGGTCGGGCCATTTATGCGCTTCTTTTCCCATGGGGCTTAGTGACGATTATCTTACTCAATGGAGAATTAGCCACATCTAATATGATGTTTTTAACAAATGCCACATACCGCAAAGCGCTTCCAGCGCGGTCTGCAGTGGGTATTTTGCTAGTGTGTACGTTATTTAATTTACTGGGGAGTATGGCAATTGCTTGTATGTTGAGTCGCACCACTTTATTTAGCAATCTAGAGTCAACACATTATATGTATAATGCGATTGAAACAAAGCTAGCCAAACCATACGGAGCCATGTTTTTCGACGGAATCATCGCGAATATTCTAGTGAATATTGCCATTATTGGATCGGTCCGAATTAAGGAAACGAGCGCCAAAATCTTATTTGTTGTAGCGATTATATTTATCTTTTGTTATTTTGGCTTCGAACACGTCATTGCGAATTTTGGTGGATTCTCATTAGTTATGTTCACAAATCCAGGTGTTATTGACAGTTTCACATTCGGTAATGTTATCATGCATTGGTTACTCGTCTTTGTTGCTAACTATATCGGCGGTGGGCTCGTCATGGGCTTAGGTTATGCTTGGTTAGATTCAACGAAAACTAATTACTTAGACTAATATAAATACTCAGATTTCTGTCACAGTACAGGAATCTTTTTTTATGCAAAAAGGGTTATAATACTAAGATGTTTCAGTATAATAGATGACAGATTCAATGACTTAAATTAGAGGAGTTTATTATAATGAAATTAAACCGACGGTTCATCAAATGGGGCTTGGCTACAAACGTTATGCTTTCAGCTTTTATAACCGTACCTAGCTTTGCCCAAGACGTACCGACCTTCGATAGTCTAATTGAACAAGCCGTGAATGCTAGTGACGATGCGGTTAATACGGTTGGCTACATAGATCAGGGGCAATCAGAATTTCAAGTTTTTACAAAAGAGGGTATAGATGAGTCAAAGCCAATACATGCTTATGAAGTCGGCTCGATCACTAAAACTTTTACCGGTACTTTAGTTGCTCGCGCGGTTGAAGAGGGTTTATTAAACATCGACGACTCAATCAGTGAGTATTTAAACCTACCGGAAGATACTGACTACCCGACCATCCGACAATTACTGACTCATACATCCGGATACCCTACTTTCTTTGAAAATGAAATCATCATTGATAATTTAACGCAAGGTGCCAATCCTTATCAAGATGTGAGTCGTGAGATAATGCTGAATGAAATTGCTGAAAATTCACACAAAGAAGGCGAGCAACCTTACCAATATTCAAATTTTAATGCCGGAGTATTAGGCCTTGTTTTAGAAAGTATTTACGGTGAGAGTTATGCTGTGTTATTGGAAAATTATATTAAAGAAGACTTGCAACTAGGTACTACCCATTTATTTGAGGAAGAAACCCCATTAGGAAATAACTGGTGCTGGTCAAAAGAAACGGATGCCTATGTCCCAGCAGGTGCTTTAATATCAAACATCGAGGACATGTTAAGTTACTTGGACTTGCAACTTTCAGAAGCGAATGCTGAAATTCAAGCGTCTCATGATCCGCTCAGTGAAGTGAATGCCACTTCAGGTGATAATGGGGAATTAGGAATTCGAATTGATGCCGTTGCTTATCAATGGATGCTCAATCAAGAGGAGGATATTATTTGGCATGACGGAGGAACCGGTGGTTACACCTCTTACATTGGCTTTAATAAAGCGGAAGGTGTTGGTGTTGTCGTTCTATCCAATGTTGCGATGGATCAAGGAATTCCGTCAAATTTACTCGGAAGTTTGTTACTGATGAAGAAGTTAGAAGCTTTATAACACAAATTAAAAACCGCCTTGTGGTCTAGCCTCAAGGCGGTTATTTCTATATTTATTTATTAATAACTGTGAATCGTTGTTTATGATACTTAGGTGCTTCAACCTCATCTATAATTGCTTTCGCAAGCGTACTGTAAGTTGTGATTGATTCGCCATTATCATTTTGTAAGATATGGTCGATTCCTGACGTGTAATTTGTTTGCTCACCTTCAATAAGTTGAGCCCCTGGAGATACACCAACCCATTTTACATCGTTTACATCACGTAAGAAGTTTAACTCTTGAAGTTGCGCTTCTGGAACATCAATAAAGGGAGATGAATTTGGATCTTGACGAATCGTTTCAACAAACAACTCATCCTTCTCATCCAATAAACTGCCAGCACCTAAAATAAAGAACAGACGTGTAGACGTTTTGTCACGGAATAAGTGAATTAATTTTGTAGCTAAATCGACGTGTAAATAAGCAGTTTGAGGAGCGGTTCCAAAGGCATTTACAATAACATCAAAGCCTTGTAAATCATCACGAGTCAAATCAAAAGCATCTTTCACAATTGTATTCGCATCCGAGCCTAAAAGCTCCTCCGCTTTTTCTGCGTTTCTAACTACGTCAGTTACTTCGTGGTCACGTCCTGTTGCTTCTTTAAATAACTCAGTTCCAGCTTTACCTGTTGCACCAATAATTGCTATTTTCATTTAGATCTCCGCTTTACAATATATTATAGTTTGAAAATACATCCAAATGCAATTAATAGGATTAACCATCGTTAAGTAGTATAGTAAGGTAATAAAGAAGGAGTGATGACAATGCCATGGAATATGCAAGATTACCCAGACTCATTGAAAAACTTTGAACCCTTATTACGAAAAAAAATCATAGACATCGCAAATGCCCTCGAAGAGAGTGGCTATGAAGATGATCGTGCCATCCCGATTGCAATAAATGAAGGAAAAGAATGGTACAACAATGCAAGTCAAAGTGAACGCGACGACTTTGACAAAGAAGCGAATCCTCAAAAAGGCGATAATCACGATACAAGCAGTGCGAATCCTGACTTAATAGATAATGATGTTGAAGTCTTTTATGAAGAAGAGCAGTGGAAAGTGAAGACAGTCGACGCTGAAAGAGCTAGTGATAGTTTTGATATTAAAGCAGACGCAATAGAGCGGGCAAAAGAGATCGCAGAGAATCGTGATGCAAAAGTGATTAGCTATACGAAAGACGGAAAGAAACAAGATTAACAAAAAAAGGATTGAAGCCAATTGTTGGCCGTAATCCTTTTTACTTACAAAACTTTATTTACTTTCACCAAAGTTAAACCAACGTTTAGCTGTGCCAACACCCGCTTTACGAACAGCATTGCCAACGGTTTTAACGACCACTTTACTATTGTCTTTAATAATTGATCCCATAAATTTCATTGACTGCAATGAAGCAGAGCGACGAATATTATGTTTGTCGGTAGGGCGAATATGTCCGAGGAAATCTTGGGTAATAATACCAACACGCATAGTCAGGAATGAGTTTACTGCACCTTCCATTAATGAACTCACAACCAGATTAGCGATGGGGACCATACCAGGGATGGCTGAGGCAATACTTTCACCAACGATGGTTGTAATCAGTGGTTCTAATTGATACTCAATTAAATCTGCATCTTCAATGGTGCGCGCCATTAACACAACACTCGCCACTTGCATATATAACTTGGCTAAGCTAGCAAGGGACGGGCGTGTTTCATAAATTCGCGCAATTTGCCAAACCATTCTCAGTAATGAGAATAGAACAACGAGGCTGTCTAGGGAACCATTTTGTGAAATCGCCGTACTTAGGAAAATCGCATTTGCATTTTGCTTGATAAGAGGCATCGATAATTCATCTAATTCTTTAAAATACAACTCTACTTGTTCTTGTTTCGGCAATTCCTCATCGACTTCAAGATTGACCAGACGAGGATTTTTCTTTAATAAATCGAGCGTCTTGTCAATGTACTCCTCATACTCTTCTTCCGTCGCATCATCTTCCAATTCCAATACTTTCGGACTTTTCAGTAATTGTTTTGTCATCGAATAGATGAAATATAGAATACCAATTCCAATGACACTCAATACAATAATTGCGAGTATCGGATGAAGTAAGGCTAGAAATTGATAAAGTAATATAAATTGATTAATAACGAATACGATGAATAGTAAACCTAATACAGTGGCAAGCCCCATTAGGACGCGCTTAATATCTTTCCACCAATCTGTCATAAGATCAGTCCTTTCATAGTTATCACAATTATTTTACAGTAAATATACCATAAAACTATCAGCCTAGAGACTTATATTTGAAATGTTTAGGGATAAAATGTGTCCCTGAGAAAATTTCAGAGAACCAAAGCGGCAAAAAGGATCCCTGAGAAAATGTCAGAGCACCAAAGTATCCTTGAGAAAATCTCAAGGCACTAAAACTACGAAAAGGTTCCCTGAAAAAATCTCAGAGCACCAAAGCATCTTTGAGAAAATGTCAAAGCATCAAAACGGCGAAAAGGATCCCTGAAAAAATGTCAGGGCACTAAAGCATCCTTGAGAAAATGTCAGGGACACGAAACGCCGAAATATGACCCTGAGAAAATCTCAAGGACACGCCACCCCAACCACACCACAAAAAAACAGCACTTATTTTTCAATAAGCACTGCTTGTGTAAAAAATATTAAATTATTCAGCAGATTCTTCTTCAGACTCAGAACTATCCTCATCTGCGTCTTCTGCATCATCCTCATCCTCATCTTCATCTTCTTCACCATCTAAGCTAAACGCTGGCGCAAGGTGTTTTTCAGCACCTAATTCATCTAGGAATTCTAATACTTCTGGAGAAGCAAAAGCGGCTTGAAGTGCTTTTGTAGCTTCAGTATCAAGATTTCCTTCACGAATAACTAGTTGAATTGCATACGTATTGTCATCTTCGTCTTCTAAGATTAATGCGTCATCAGTTGTTAAATCAATGCTTGCGATGTAAGTAGGGTAGTTGAATACTAATTCAATCCCATCTTCATAAGCACCTGTTAAATTTAATAAGTCAATGTGAGTGAATTCTAAGTTATGAGGATTCTCTTCAATATCTTCAACAGTTGGGAATAAACCAGCCTCATCATTTAAAGAAATTAAATCATGATCTTCTAAAATTAATAATGCACGACCTTCATTTGTAATATCGGAAGGAATTGCCACTTCAGCACCATCTTCAATTTGGTCAATTGAATCGTAAACCGATGAGTAGAAACCAACCACTGCATTATAAACCGGTTGGATTGCAACTAAGTCACCATCGCGCTCTTCGTTAAAGATTTCAGCGAATGGCTCGTGTTGAGCAAAGTTTGCGTAGACTTCATCATTTAATAAAGCTTCGTTATATTGAATGTTGTCAGAAACCTCAACTAATTCGATTGAATATGGTTCTGCAATAACTTCACTAGCGATTTCAACGACATCAGTCATTGGAGGTAAGTGAGAAGCAACTTTTAATACATTTTCCTCTTCTTGAGCTGACACATTCGCGGCTGCTGGAGCAAAGCCTCCAACTAATAATGCTAACGCACTAACTAATAAACCTTTTTTAAACATTTACATTCTCCTTTAAATTTAATATGCTTTCTAGCGTTTATCTAATTTCTTAGCTAATTTTAAACCTAACCATTGAATAATCTGTACAAAAATGATGATCACTACGATTGCCGTGTACATAATATCAGTCTCGTAGCGCTGATAACCGTATCGGATCGCAAAGTCGCCGATTCCACCTCCTCCAACAACACCCATAATCGTTGAGTAAGAGATAAAACTAACAAAGGCGGTCGTAAAACCGATAATGAGTGAGCTTCTCGACTCGACAAATAAAAATTTGGTTACGAGCTGTTTTGTAGAAGCTCCCATAGCGTCAGCTACTTCGATGACACCTTTTGGAATCTCTAATAACGACTGCTCGACAAAGCGAGCATAAAGTGCGATAGCAATTAACATCATTGGAAAGGACGCTGCGATGGGATCGCCAGTTGCTCGACCATACAAGGCGCGAATAGCGGGTTGCATTGCAACGACAAGTAGTAGGAACGGGAACGAACGAACAATATTCACGAAAATATTACAAATCTGATAAATCCAGCGGTTCTCACTTGGCTTCCCAGGGGCAGTTAAATAAAGCAAGGTTCCCAAAGGAATACCAATAAAGATAGCAGCCACTGATGCCAAGCTCAGCATAATACCCGATTCTTGCAAACTCTCAATCAGTCTCGGTGCGAACTCAATCACCCGATCTAAATATATTTGAATTGACTCAATCATCTGTTAGCACCTCCAACACTCGGTCGTGATAACTTTTAGCTTCTGGCACATAATCAGATTCTTTAATATCCAACACATCAACCAATTTTCCATGCTCTAAGATAGCCGTGCGGTGACACATCGCTTTTATCACATCAAGTTCATGGGTCACAATCACAATGGTCATATTGAATTTAGCGTGCGCACGTTTTAATACCGACACAATCTCATCCGTCATCTTCGCATCTAAAGCAGACGTTGGCTCATCACATAATAATATTTTCGGACGCGTCACTAAAGCACGCGCGATACCAACCCGTTGTTTTTGACCACCCGATAATTGGCTAGGGTAGTGATCCTTTTTATCACTGAGTCCTACAAAACTTAGAACTTCATCCACCGACAAAGGGTCATCGTAAGGATGTATTTCAAGGGCTAAGTGTACATTTTCAGCGACGGTCTTATTATTTAATAGATTAAATTGCTGGAAAATCATACCAATATCTTTACGGAAATATTGAAGTTCTCCTTTACTTAAAGACATCACCTCAACATTATCGACCAAAACTTGTCCACTATCTGGGCGTTCTAAAGCATTAATAAAACGAACAAGCGTTGATTTACCTGCACCACTTTCTCCGACCACACCAAAAACTTCTTGGTCTTTAATGCTTAAACTTATATTGTCTACTGCGAGAAACGAGCCAGATTTTCCTTCAAATCGCTTCGTTGTATTCACGAGTTCAATCAAAAATTATCCACCACCTTTGATTCTTGTAATTGTTTTCATTGTAACAGATTTATGTTTAAAATGAAACAGAATAAATCCCTATTATCGGGGAATATATTGTGAAAATGTTCTCTATCCTAAAACAGACGACCGAAACTGTTTATTCACTGTCATTTGTCAATAATCTCGGTGCGAAATAATCCATCCCGATGGCTCCAAAGGGCGCTGTAATTAAGATTGACAAGACTGCGAGAGTTAACATCAATTCTCCACCAGCCATTCCGTTTGCTAAAGGCACACTCCCAATAGCAGCTTGAACCGTTGCTTTAGGTAAATAACTCATGAGTACAAATCTCTTCTCTTTCTTATTAAAAGGCGTATTAAGCAAACAAAGTCTCACACCAATAAATATTCGACACAGAGAGAGAAGAATGATAAAGAGTATCGGTAAGAATCCATAAGACAAAGCATTTTCCGGATTGACACTCACACCGACTAAAAAGAATAGATAAATCTCAGCGACAAACCAAACTTGGTTAAAAGAACCTGATAAGTCATTAGATAACTTTTCAGATTGAGTCCGAATCATAATATTCATTGAGATGACCGCAAGAATTCCAGAAAATAGACCTGTAAAAACTGTTTCCAAACGCATCAATACCATCCCACTTGCTAAGAGGATCATAACTTGAAACACACGCTTTAATTGAATGTATGCAAATAAGAAGTTTAATAAATAACCTAGGACTGCCCCGCCAAAAATTCCTGCAATAATTGAAACAGGCACTTGCATAAATGTCCAAGCTGAGACAGAACCTCCTAAAGCAATCGTTAAAAAGGCTGAAAATAAAACTAAAACAAAGACATCATCTAAAGAAGCACCCGCTAATATCATTTGCGGCACTTGCTTTTTCGTACCCCGATGCGTTTGAATTAAATCTACCATGCGTGGGACGACTACCGCTGGAGAGACCGCTGCTAATATTGCACCAATCAATAAAGATTGGATTAAAGAAAAGCTAAAAAACAAAGGTCCAAAGATCATCGAAGTCATAATCTCAACGGTTGCCGGCACAAAACACATCATGATAGCTGGGCGACCCACCTCTAACAGTCGCTTAATATCCAATGACAAACCTGCGCGAGTTAAGATAACAATCAACGCGACTTGACGAATGTCAGGACTTAATCGTAATAAATCTGAATCAACAAGATTTAAACCAAAAGGGCCTAATAATATTCCGGCTATTAAATAACCTAATAAAGCAGGGAGTTTTAGCTTCTTTAAAGTATACTCCAAGACAACCCCACTCACTAATATCAATGCAACACTTACTAACATTTTATCCCTCCAATAATATAAAAAAGACTTCTACACACTCAAATAAGCATGCAGAAGTCATTAGTCTTTAAGACGGTTTTGCCCGTAGGCAAGGGAGCCCTTCATTCCCAAATATTATATTTATCTAAAGTATACACCTAAATTTAATACGGTCAATACTTTCGATCCAGTAAAATAATATAGCAAGAAGATTAAAAATGAATTAGAGTTATTCTCATTAATATGGTATAATTTTTATAAGTAAAATCAATCGTAATGATTAGAAATCAACTTTAGAAAAGAGGCATTGGTATGAACGAGAAAATAAATTTTGTCATGATTTCACCTCATTTCCCATCGAACTTTGAAACATTCGCAGTTCGTTTAAAGGAAAAAGGCATTAATACCTTAGGTATTGCAGATGAACCTTATGAGAATTTAAGTCAATCGTTGAGAGATAGTTTAACAGAATATTATCGCGTCGATAATATGGATGATTATGATCAAATGTATAGAGCTGTTGCTTACTTTGCGTTTAAATACGGTAAAATCGACCGCATCGAATCGCATAACGAGCACTGGTTAGAACTTGATGCAAAGTTGCGGACAGATTTCAACGTCTTCGGTTATAACAATCGCAATATTCGCTTGATTAAATTTAAATCAACGATGAAAGAAGTCTTTCGTGAACTAAAGATACCTGTAGCTAAAGGCCGTGTCATATCAGACAAAGCCGATGCGAAAAAACTAATTAAAAGTCTAAAGTATCCAGTCATTATTAAACCAGATACTGGTGTTGGTGCAAACGATACGTTTAAAGTCAAAAACGAAAAAGAACTAGATGAATTCTTTAAGGTTAAACAACCAGAGGTGCCTTACATTATGGAAGAATTCATTGATGGACAAATTGTAACCTTTGATGGTTTAACAGACCGGGATGGAAATATCGTCTTCTCATCTACTTTAATCAATGATAAACCTATCTTAGATATTGTTACCCAAGATACAGATATGTATTACCATATTGTACGTGAGATTCCTAAGGATCTTGCTGAATTCGGAGAAAAATGTGTGAAAGCCTTTGAAATAAAAGAGCGTTTCTTCCACTTTGAATTCTTTAGATTAAAAGATGGTTCTTTATATGGATTAGAAGTGAACTGCCGACCACCTGGAGGCGCTACAATTGATATGTTCAACTATGCGAATGATTTTGATATTTTTAAAGAATATGCAAATTTAGTTAAAGATAATCGATTTGAAGCAGAAATTACACGACCATATCATGTGATTTATGTCTCACGAAAAAATCATTTAAATTATAAGTTTACGAATGAAGAAATTAAAGATAAATACAGTAAAGAATTAGTAAACATTGTACAAATTCCAGGTGTTTTTGCTAAAGCAATGGGAGATATAGGATTTATTATGAAGTCGCCATCAGAAAAGAAAATTAATGAAATGCTTAAAACCATCGCTCAAAGACAGGAGGCGTAAACAATGCATTTTGAAGCAAGAAGTCATTATAGTGGGCATTTAGGCCGTGAAATGTATTTTAACCGTTATGGGCATGGCGGTACGCCAGTGATTGTATTCCCATCAAGTGGTGGGAGTAAGGATGAGTATGCTGACTTTAAGATGGTAGAAACTTTAAGTGGTTTCATCGAATCAGGACAAATTCATCTTTATACTGTGAGCAGTATCGATTCAGAATCTTGGAATGACACTGGTAAATCAGCACACGATAAGGCAAAAGCACATAATCAGTATGATAAGTATTTAGTGCATGAGTTCATTCCCTTAGTCCGACATGAATCACAATGGGACGGGAAGATGATTGCGACTGGTTGCAGTATGGGTGGCTTCCACTCAATGCTGTTTGCTTTAAGACATCCGGATATTATTGGACTAACCATCTCACAAAGTGGTGTTTATGATGCGAGATACTTTACCGGCGAATTTGGTAGCGATATTGCTACTTATGAGAATTCTCCGATTGATTTCTTGTGGAATATGTCTGATCCATGGTTCTTAGATCAATACCGACAGAATCAATTCATTGTCTCAGTTGGCCAAGGCGATTGGGAAGGGCCGCACGTCACAGCGACACGTAAATTAGATGAAGTATTCAATGCTAAAGGAATTCCAGGCTGGTTTGATTATTGGGGACATGATGTTGCCCATGATTGGCATGACTGGCGTCAGCAAATATATTACTTCTTTTCAACATTAGAAGATTTAGGAATTGTTTAACAATTCTTTTAAAATTACGTCTCAAGGATGATAACAGAAGGCAGAATTTCGTATATACTTAGTATTGTAAGGAAGTACAAGTTGAAAGGAATTGATTATATATGAAATTTTTAGGTAATTTAATTTGGTTTATCTTTGGAGGCTTTATTAATTTTATCACCTGGGGCTTCATTGGTTTGCTATGGTGTATGACAATTATTGGTATCCCTGTTGGGATTCAATGTTTCAAGATTGCGCGCCTATCTGCTTGGCCAATGGGACGTGAAGTTTACCACAGTAATAGTGGGGGAAGTTTCCTTATGAATATTTTATGGATTATTTTTGGCGGAATTGAAATCGCAGCGATGCATTTATTTAGTGGCTTAATATTATGTGTGACCATTATTGGGATTCCATTTGGCTTACAACAGTTCAAATTAGTGAAACTCGCACTCTTCCCATTTGGTGCAGAAATCCACAATGAACGCCAACAAGTAGTGATGAGAACCGACGTTCCATATTCAAGATAAGTTATGAAGTTGAAGAAGCATGTAAGAATGCTTCTTTTTTTATGAATGAAAATTCATCTGATATACGATTAAATTTTTAGTTAATTTGATTTGTCAAATTAAGCTAGACAAAACTGCTTCATCTAAGTAACTCAAAAATACTTCCAACGGTGTTCGGTAGTGTAAGGATTTCCGTGGAATCGTGTTCCGTTTGTGTGCAATCGATGACACAAAGCTTTGGTCTACTTGATTAAAGTCCATTCCTTTTGGCAGTCCGACTCTGCGTAATAAACCATTGGAATTCTCATTCAAAGCTCGCTGTGAGGGCGTTCCTGGATCGGCAAAATA
>NZ_JBHSHQ010000062.1:0-37516 GCF_042652985.1 Ruoffia tabacinasalis
CTCCTGTTACTACTGCAGGGTGGTCCCTTTTTCAACAGCAAGGTGGTCCCTTTTTCAATTGACATATACAATCGGCTTGCTTTAAAATATTTTCAACCGCAGGTGCGAGTGTCTGACCGTGCTGACGCTTGCCCAAGGTTGTGGTTGAGGCTTTTATAGTAAAATCCGTCGGCTGCTCGCCCTCAGCTAAAGCCACTGACAGCGCCTTTGTTGAAGAATCAAATGTAATGAATTTCATAATAACCTCCTTTAATCAATTTACGTGCATTCATATTATCATAATTCAGTCGCTCGTTCCATAATACGGGGTGAAATATGGGTTGGATATGAGCTTGCGGGGCGTCGTGAGATGGTTCGACGGACCGCAAATCAGTTTCCGGAGCGTCGCGAGGTGGCACGACGTACCGCATCGGCGAATACGTAGCGTCGTGCCGGCCCGCGACGCTACGCAAGTCAATTTCCGGTACGTCGCGCGGCTTCACGACGCCCTATTTTGAATAATATCTAAATTCCTCACCTTTAAAAGCAAACTCCATTCGCTTAGCTGGATTAAGATAAATTGATGCTCTTCCTTTTGAATTTAGCTCAAAATAATTCAGCAAGGTACGCTTAATAATATACTCCAGACTTGGTTCGCCGATAAATTCAGTCACCGCATTTTTCGTCAGTGGCCGATCATGATACAAGACGCCGTAATCACAAATCGTGCGCAGAACCGCTCTCTGCTTTGGTTCTTGGTGCCCG
Source organism: Ruoffia tabacinasalis (assembly GCF_042652985.1). Taxonomy (NCBI): domain Bacteria; kingdom Bacillati; phylum Bacillota; class Bacilli; order Lactobacillales; family Aerococcaceae; genus Ruoffia; species Ruoffia tabacinasalis. The sequence continues at coordinate 745 of NZ_JBHSHQ010000062.1, forward strand.
CAATTTTTACACAAAATGTGATAGCGTCTTGATTTCACATCTACTCGCCAGCTATCACAATTTTCACACAGGATACCTCTCCGCGCTAAAGCGCGCAATTTCTTGTCCATCACCTCACTGACTAAATGCCCTTCAGTTGCTTTGCTCATTAAGTACTTTGCGACTTCTTTCGGATTCATCGAGCCTCCTCGGCTATCTTCAACCACTTTTTTCAAATATGATCGCAGTTCCCACCGCATTAAATAGGGGCTGACATTTTCCTGGTCGAAAATTTTAACCGTATCGTCCTCATTGATAAACACCAGTTGCGATTCCATCGGCAAATACAGTCCATCATTTTGAATAATTTCCTCAAATATTTCTCCCGCTCGTTTGACTTGGGTAAAGAAATTGCGTGACAGTCGCTCACCTTTTCGGTACCAAAAGCCTTCTTTATAAGTATATTCGCTCAATAAATTTTTCACTTCAAATCGGTAAATCGCGTGTTCAGTAATTAAAACCGAATCAATTTGAGTAAATTTATAAGGCAATTTATAGAAAATGTCATTGAGTAATACAAAATGTTCGGGGAGATTTTCCCTCAGTATCTTAATAAAATCTAAGTGCCCTTCATAACCGACTTGTTGTCTGGCTAGTCTGTTTTTGACAGAAGTCGGTAGTTCGCATCTTTCATTTAAGCATTCATAAAATTGCAATTCAAACGGTTTGTCCATGTGTTTACCTCCAGTATATTTTTCTACTATATATACATACGTAAAAAATGGGCATTTCCATTATTTTATTTGCAGATTTTTGAAAATAATTTGGTTTGGGCTGGTTAAGGTGCGTCGTGAGCAGTCGCGACGGACCGCAAATCGGTTTCCGGAGCGTCGTGCTCAAGTACGACGTACCGTATTTGCAAATGCGGAGTGTCGTGAGTCAAAACGACGCTACGCAAGTCAATTTACGGAGTGTCGTGCCGGTTCACGACGCCCCGCAAGCAAATAAAAAAGCCAAAGCAGTTGTGCTTTGACTCTATTTTCTTATCCCCAAGGGAATTCAATTGAAATATTTTCTTGAAACTCACGATCTGCCAGGCGATCTTCTGAACGTTTCTTACGACGCTCAGCGTAACCTTTCATTATGTAGCGCTCTTCTTCAGTCTCCGCTTCAAGTTGCGGGATGTCTGGCGCATTTTCGTCCACGACCACAAATGTTAAAAAGGCTGTGGCAGCTAAATAGCGTTCGCCGGTCGCTAGATCCTCTCCGATGACTTTCGCGAAAATTTCTGCTGAGCGTTTGCCAACACCCGAGACGATCGTTTCGATGCACACCGAATTCGATACGGGTAACGGTTTAATAAAATTCAAAACATCCATCGATGCAGTTACACCAAGAGAACGCGTATGTCTTGTGAAACTAATCGCTGATACGTTATCAATCATGCGCATTAAATTTCCTCCGTAAAGCGTGTTGTGACGGTTCCCGTCGCCAGGCATAATCAAGTGCGTCTGCACCACACGTGAGTCACTTACTTTTTTAATTGTCATTATTTTTCTCCTCCAAATTTCCATTTTGTGTTAAATTCTTTATGTTCTCGCATTATTTCTAAGGTCGGCATCCCTGCTTGGGCGCCTTTTTTAGTGATTGAAAGCGAGCCAGCTAAATTCGCAAACTGCACACTCTCTTCTAAAGCCAAGCCTGAAGCTAATCCAAACGCTAGCGCCCCATTGAATGTGTCACCCGCTCCAGTTGTGTCGACCACGTCCGGCACATCAACCGCCGGAATCCACTGATGTGATTTTCCGTCGAAGAAGACCGCTCCTTCAGCTCCTAAAGTGACGATCATTTTATTAGGATATTTTTGTAAAATATTTTCCATAGTCTCCTCGGGAAATAGCACCTTGACCTCGGATTCGTTCGGAGTGAGATAGTCTACTTTAGCAATGTAAGCTTCGCTCATTTCACGTGCGGGTGCAGGGTTGAGTATAATTGGCGTATCAACTTCATTACACATATCAATTAATTGCTCGATCGTCTCTACTGGCGTTTCATTTTGAACAAGCACAATGTCAAAACTTTTCACGAGCTCTTTTGAAATGTCTTCCGGCTTGACCTCGTCATTTGCACCAGCAACGTAAATAATCGAGTTGTCTCGCTCAACTAAAGTGATGATCGCCGATCCGGAAGGCACACCGCTCACATTTTGAACTGCGTCTGTATTTATGTTTTCATTTTGTAAATTTGTCACTAAATGCTCCGCGAACTCGTCATCGCCAACTGCGCCAATCATTGATACATCGGCACCTAAACGCGCGGTCGCCACTGCTTGGTTCGCACCTTTGCCGCCAAAACTTGTTTCAAATGAATCACCAAAAACCGTCTCACCTTGCTCAGGCCGGCGACTCGCCTCTACGACAAAATCCGTGGAAATACTGCCAACTACCCCTATTCTTACCATATAAAAACCTCTCTAACTTGCATTCTATACCTATTATACCAAGTATTGCGGAAAAATATACGCCCAGTGCCTCGGAAAATAGAATATGACGACATGGTGCGGTGCATCGTGAACTCCCACGACGGTCCGAAAATGAGCTTGCGGGGCGTGGTGCTAACTCACGACACTCCGGAAACGAATTTGCGGACTGTCGAGCCAATTCACGACGCTACGGAAACGAATTTGCGGACTGTCGAGCCAACTCACGACGCTACGGAAACGAATTTGCGGACTGTCGAGCCAACTCACGACGGCCCACAACGCCAAACCCAAATAAAAAAGACCTACATTCGCAGGTCTTCCTCACTACTCCTCTTCCAAACTATCTTTAATCATCTCTTCTTTTAAGGTGAAATAATATAAGCCAATCGCAATATCAATCACGGCTGCGATCAATAGCACATTCCAATTTGTGTATAGATGAATGGCTGTCGCTGATACAGCGCCGATTAAGAAGCACAACAGATTCACAATGTGAAAGCGCAGTTTCCAGCGGTCTTCGGTTCCACCTCGGAGATTGCGTCCCAGCTCCACACCAATATCAGTCACTGTTCCAGTTAATATTGTTGTTCGAATGACCAAACCTTTATAAAAGACGAACATCCCATTTTGTAGGCCGAAACTAAAGGAAATATAAATAAGGAAATAGACTGATTGATAACCAAACCAGTTGAACAGTAATAAAATGACACCCATAATGATTAAATAATTTCCGTAATTTAATCGTGGTTGAAACCGGTCAGTTGGATAAAAATACCCTCCAACAGTTGCCCCTACTAAAAAACTGATCGACATGGAGGCCATATTTAACATCACATCATAATCTCCATGCGCAAACAGGATAGCAACTTTAGTCAAATTACCAGTATGTCCAGCAACTGATTGAGCAAACAATAAGAGCACCATCACATTCAGATAGCCGGCTATGAAGCGAAGCAGTAATATCCAAATTGCCATCTTATAATTTATCTTATGCCTTTCCATTCTGCTCTCGCTTTAGATAAAGTAACGATTGTAATTCACTGCGGCTCCCAGTAAATTCGCATCAATTCTTGGACATTGGCTCAATTTCAGATTCGCCGTTTCGGTCTAAAATCATTTTAACCCGTAAAGCGATTCCTTCGACAATATTTTCCCGCACAGAAATGCCGCCTCCGAGCGCAATTAATTCGGATTGATAATCACAGATAAATTATAAATCCCACGCAAGAAAGCTCATAAAGCCATCGTTAATTTCTAAAGCATTTGAATTACCCGCTATAGCGATTTCAAATAGTTCAAGACCGTCTTTAATCTGTGCCTCAGCTTGGTTGGCTTTATTATGTTTTTTAATTTGGGAATACGTTCATGCGGCCTTACTTAATGTTGTTTCCGAATCCATTAACATATAGCCAAATTCGCCCGCAAATAAGTTTCGCCCTCTTACAGTTGCCTATTCATTGCGACAGCTCCACCAATATCAAAAACTAATACACTCACTTCATCGGGCCTATCTTCTTGATAACACTTTTCTAAATCATTCTAAAACTGAGGCCCCTATTAGTCAATACAAAAAAGACGCCAATCCTCGTTTAGCGCCAAAATTTTGTGTAACCGGCTTTGTCTTTGAGGTTGTATTTTATCAAGGTGTCAATTAATGAAAAGGGGGTTGGATCAGTCCACTTGATGCGAATAATATTATTCGTATGGCTGAGGCCAAGGGCCTTAATCTCTTCTTTAAACTCTTTGATTGGCTTCACTTCAGGCGCTAGGGAAATATGTCCCTTCGAATGGCTAAAACCGATTATATATGTGCCCTCATTTGTAAACATTGGTTGATTCCACGCAATTCGCGTATTTAAATTTGGATAATGCTCTTTAACCCAGACTAGCATTTCAGTCAGCTTCTCTTTATGCTCAGGGTCTCCCATGGCATTCAAGTATTCTTCAAATGTTTCCACACCACCACTCCTTGATATCTCTATAGATTAAGTATACTACAATGTGCTCTGATTTAATAAGTATAACCTTTATATATGAACGAGTAATATAATGAAAAACAACCCACCAACATTAAAAAAATGTTAGTAGGTTACTTGAGTTTGTAATATATACTATCTACGCTTCCCCCGATGAGAAGGTTCCAATTGGCAAGTGGTCGTTGACGATTTCTGAGTTTTCGTCCAGAGTACTGATCTGTTTAGTTCCTGCTTTCGCTAAGTACCAAAGGATGATCACGGATACGACTAAACTGACAATATATGTCACTGGTGTTAAGCCTAGATTAAAGCCGATTGGCTCACTTATGATATACACTAGCACGGCATATAACATGAAGGCACCTGGCACTAGAGCAACAATATAGTTTCGATTTTTCAATCTTAAGTAACGTGTCGCAACAAATAATGCAATTACGGCTGTCACTTGGTTTGCCCAGTTAAAGTAGCGCCATAGTAAATTGAAGTCTACTAAAGTAAGCATGAATGATACAGCGAAAATTGGAATAGTTAACATTAAGACTTTCTTAGCTGTATCTTGTTTCACATTGATGTAGTCCGCGATAATTCCGCGTAAGCTTCGGAAAGCTGATAGACCCGATGAAATTGGAAGAACAATCACACCAAGGATGGCTAAGGTCCCAAAGACATTACCTAATAACATCACTGATACTTCGTTCACAACTGCCGATGGTGTTCCTGAATTTATTAAGGCATTTAACGTTCCTGCATCGAATAAACTCATTGAAGCCGCTGCCCAAATCATTGCGATAACACCTTCTGCAATCATCATCCCGTAGAAAATGTAACGACCTTGTGATTCTGAAGTCGTTGTACGTGATACCATCGGTGCTTGAGTTGCGTGGAATCCTGATAATGCCCCACATGAAATTGTAAAGAAAATCGCTGGGAACATTGGCACACCGTTATAGTTTTCTAAACGAATCGCTGATAAAGTTAACTCTGGCATTTGGTAATTTCCAAAGATTAATGTTAAACCAATCGCAATCGTTGAGATAATTAAGATGGCTCCAAAGTATGGATATACTTTCCCCATCGCTTTATCAATGGGTAGTAACGTTGAGATAACATAGTAAGCAAAGATCAGCAGAGTAATAATTCCAATCGTTAAGAAATCAGGTGTTAAACTACTAATTAAGTTGGCAGGCGTTGTTACGAATACCGTTCCTACTAATAGGAGTAATACAATTGAGAATAGGTTTACGATATGTTTGAAGTTTTTACCTAAGTAACGACTGGCTAACTCTGGTAAGTGAGCACCATCATTACGTAAAGAAATCATACCGATCATGTAATCGTGAACGGCTCCCCCGAAGATACAGCCGACAACAATCCATACATAAGCGATTGGCCCGTAGAGCGCTCCCATAATTGGACCAAAAATTGGCCCTGTCCCCGCAATATTTAATAATTGAATAATGGCATTTTTCGAACGAGACATTGGCACGAAATCCATGCCATCTTTTAATACTTCCGCAGGTGTTTTACGATCTGGAACAATTTGAAAGTTCTTTTCAATAAATTTTCCATAAGTAAAATACCCAATCACTAGTAAAGCAATACCACCTAATAAGGAAATCATCTTTTCCACTCCTTCTTTCTTTGTTAACTAAAATATACATTAAATAAGAAAGGATAGAGCAGTTTTGCGACCAAATGCACAAAATTTTAAATGAAATGCACATCTCACTGTATGAAGCGTTTACAATATCTATATAACAAGCCTCAAATATCTTTGAAAGCTTGCAAAAATGACCGACTCACGATGATTATTGCCTCTTGAATCCTCGTGACTCGGTCTTTCATTCAGTTAGCTTGCTGTTATTACCGTTACAGAACCGTCTCCAAAAATCGCTTCGATGTTTCCTAGCGAAGTGATGACTACTTTACTTTCTGGGCGATTTTCTACTAGTGAAATGGCTGCTTCAACTTTTGGTAACATGCTGCCTGGAGCAAATTGGTCTTGGTTGATCCACTCTTTTAGTTGATTGGCGGTGACTTCTTCTAATTTTTCTTGGTCTGGTTTGTTGTAATTAACATAGACATTATCTACACCTGTTAGAATGAATAGGTAGTCTGCTTCGACTAATTCAGCGAGTTTAGCAGAGGCGAAGTCCTTGTCGATGACTGCCTCCAGGCCAATGTACCCATGCTCGGCCTCTTTGACTGGGATACCACCGCCACCGGCTGAAATGGTAATGACGTCACTTTCGATGAGTTTCTTAATGACTGGGTATTCAACAATTGTTATAGGTTTTGGAGATGGGACGACTTTTCGGTAGCCACGTCCCGCATCCTCTACATAAATGTCTCCAGTCTCCGCAGTTAATTTATTTGCGTCTTCTTTGGAATAGAAAGGGCCGACCGGTTTAGTTGGGTTAGCGAAGGCTGGGTCGCTTTCGTCAACGACAACTTGAGTGACAACTGAAGCCACGTGTTTATTAATGCCTGCTTCAGCTAAGGCTTCATTCAAAGCTTTTTGGAGCCAATACCCGATGCTTCCTTGAGTCATCGCCACAAGGGTATCTAAAGGTAGGGCTGGATTCTCTTTTGAATCAGCGGCTACCTGTTGTAATGCTAAGTTCCCTACTTGTGGGCCATTTCCATGACTGATAATTAATTGATGACCTTGCTTGATAAGTTCGATAAGTCGCTTACTTGTATAACGTAAAGCTTCGATTTGTCCTTTGGCTGATGGATCATCCGTAAGGATTGCATTCCCACCTAAGGCTACAACAATTTTTTTACCCATAAATACCTCCGATTAATTTGTAATAAAATACTTTAACACCGACTAGTATATCATTCTCAGCCGTTACGCCATAGTATTATGAATTCTTAATTTCGGATTGTGAGCAAATACGGCCCCTCTTTAGGACAAACCAAAAACAGCTTTGAACGCTTGCATATATGACCGGCTCACAATGACTTTTGACCCATTATTCATCGTGACTTGATAATTTCGGTTGAACCAAGGCTGTATTTCTTCAACTTCATTCAAGTTAATAATATAGGCCCGATGAACTTGCATGAAGTTTTCCTCAGGTAACTTTTCCTTCATTGCTTTGAGTGACTCGCGCATACGATACTCTTTATCATGCGTTTGGATAATGACTTCGCCTTCATCGGTCGTCACCACATAAACATCATTCATTGCTACCATGACAATTCGATCCTCATCTTCAATCGGTAAATAGCGTTTGTCACGCGAAGATGCGTCAGATCTTTTATCCGGTACATTCTGAACAGACCGGTGACTCATTCGGGCTTCTATTTTCCCCATGACTTTTTGTAGTCGTTCCAAATCAAATGGCTTTAAGATATAATCCGTCGCATCCAGCTCGAATGCCCTCACCGCAAAGTCATCATGAGCCGTCGCAAAGACGACAAATGGCGGTTCCTTCATCTGTGTCACAGTTTCCATTAACTCCATGCCAGATTCATTTTGCAAATGCATGTCTAGAAAAATCACATCAATGGCTTCTTTTAAGAGCATTTGTTGGGCAGCCTTAATGTGACTCGCTTCAAAATAGTCATTCCCCGACTTTATTTCTGTCAGTAAATAACTCAATTCTTGACGAGCCAATTGCTCATCGTCAACTAAAAGAATTTTCATGATTCATCTTCTCCTCCTCTGAAAGATACGGTATTAAAGCACTCACTTTGGTTCCGTCAGACGACGATTCAATCTGGAGCTCACTTTTCGTACCATAAATACCTACTAAACGTTTATTTAAATTCTCCAACGCCGTGCCAGTCCCCTCTGCCGATTCCACAACCTCTCTCCCTAACTTTTCAATGATAGATTCTGGAATTCCATACCCATTATCTTCAACGGAGAATATTAGGTTTTCACCTTGGGGCTTTAATGCGATATGAATCTTGTTGTCCGTTTCCCGCTCTTTAAAGGCATGATGAATCGCATTCTCAACTAACACTTGCATTAGAAAAGATGGAATTAATACGTGATGCAGCGTTTCGGATATATCAAAACTGATTTCAAACTTATCTGGAAAGCGTGCTTCTTCAATTTCTAAATACGCTCTGACTTGTTCCAGTTCATTCGTCACTTGTACTAAAGTTTGGCGGTTTCCAGTTAAATTCGCACGAAAATACTGACTTAATTTAATTAATAATCGTCTCGCCTTATCAGGATCAAAGCGCATCACCGCACTAATTGTATTGATCGTATTAAAGAAGAAATGTGGATTCACTTGCCCTTGTAAAGTGCGTAGCTCCGCTTGTTTCAGCAAATGCTTTTGCGAGTCAACTTTTCCTAATTGAATTTGGGTTGAAAAGATTTCTGATAGTCCTTCAGCCCACTTCTGTTCAACCTCAGTTAATTGGTTGTCATCTGTAAAGTAGTATTTTAAAGTGCCAACAATATCATTTCCGTCATTTAAAGGCAACACGATCGCCCCTTCCAAAGGACAAGTCTCACAGTGGCAACCAATCTCCGCTCGCGTATGCGCCACCAACATCTCACCCTCCGTAATCGCTTGTCGCGATAAATCCGTCACCAAGTCTGACCCAACTCGGTGATGGTCACTTCCTGCCCCAGTAAAAGCAAGAATATCTTTCCGGTTCGTAATACTCACCGCTGACACCTTCATCGTCTTATGAATCAACTCAGCCGCTTTCTGCGCATTCTCAGGATTCAAACCACTCCCAAATAAAGGCAGAGTCTCCTTCGTCAATTGCAAGACATCTTGCGTTTGAATGGCTCTCAACCCTTCTTCGTGACGAATCGTATTCAATATAATTGATAAGAAAATACTCATCCCAACACTATTAACGAGCATCATTGGAAACATAATCACTTGCACTAAATTTGCTCCCATCGCGCGGTTCGAACTTAGAAAGTAAATACATGCCATTTGAACCAGCTCCAAAAGTACCGCCACACCTGCACCCTGAAACGGAGTTAAATAGGTTTGCTTTTTAATCGAAGCATGACCAAAGGCTCCACCAATACTTCCGATTAATATAGAAGATATTAGGTAAATATGCGGGTCCGTCCCACCTTGAAAATATCGGAAGATCCCCGACAAGACCCCGACCATCGTTCCTACTAAAGGCCCGCCAACAATTCCACTCACACCAATACTCAACACCCGCGTATTCGCAATCACAACCTCATCCGTTAATTGACCGAATAAGGGATAGAAAGATAGCTGGTCAAAAGAAATCAACACCCCAGTAATATTAGACAGAATAGCAAATGCTGAAAAAATTAAACTAAGACCGATCACCGATTTTGTTTGGCGTCGATTTAATAACATGTGTTTTAAATAATCATTGTTCATAAGAATATAAGCTAACAAAATAACAATTGCAGCTCGCTCAAACAAAATTAACGCTAGCACCGAATTTCAACTCCTTGACTCAATATAAATAAATTATATCACATTAAAAATGTGCGTGGGAGATAGGTTGATGGCGATTTCTTTGGGACGTAAAAAGCCATAAGCACTGAGGCTCATGGCTGAATTTGGTGATGTTATTTGAATAGAGCGTTTTTTACTTCGTGTAAATCATTGCACCGCTTGATTCGTTTCTCATCTTTGTCAAAAGATACTTCAGCTTCAGGCACAAAATAAACCGTTAGCTGCGCGTCCAAAGCGGATTTTAAGCCTGAAAGTGAATCTTCAACAGCAACAGCTTTATCAGCCTCCACTCCCGCCAACTCTAAGACTTTATTATAAATCTCAGGATGTGGTTTGGCGTTCTCCACTTCATCACCAAATACTTGATAAGTAAAATACTTTGAAAGATCAAATTGATCTAAAGTTGCTTTCCCTCTATCGCGATAAGAAGACGTGGCGACGGCTAAGGTAATTCCTTGTTCAAAAGCTGCTTCAAGTAATTCCAATGCACCTGGCATCAATTGCACTTCATTGTTGTTTAAAGCATTGAAGTAGTATTCTTCACGTAAGTTTCTTGCTTCTTGTACGAGGGCATCAGTGCCTAAGTAGGATTTGATATATTGATTATTGTGGTGTCTACCTTTACCGCGCATGAGTTCAAAATCTGCTACTTCTACGTTATGTCCAAAATCTTTAAGAACCGTCGCCCAACCCATTTGGTACACGGATTCACTATCAACTAAAGTTCCATCCAAATCAAATATAATTAACTCTGTCTTAGCCATTGAATTCTCCGTCCCACCATAACTTCACAATGGCTTGAGTTCCTTCATCTGAATGACCTGCCTCAGCAAGTTGCGTATATAATTTATGCGCTAATTCAGTCATCGGTAACTCCAGTTCCATTTTCTTAGATTCATCTAAAGCGATTTTTAGATCTTTAACAAAATGTTTGACGAAAAAGCCGGGCGTATAGTCATCTTGAATAATTCTTGGCCCATAGTTATCTAAGGAGCGGTTACTTGCCGCACCAGAGCCAATGGTTTTCACTATTTTATCTAATGGTAATTCGGCTGTTTTTGCGTAAGTCATCATCTCTGCTAGACCTAACATCGTCCCCGCAACCATAATTTGATTGACCGCTTTTGCGTGTTGGCCCGCTCCGTGCTCACCAAAATGCGTCACATTCGCAGCAAAGGTATCAATCACTGTTTTTGCTTTTTTAAGGTCTGCTTCATGACCACCAACTAATACAGCTAGACGACCTTCGCGGGCCCCGACATCTCCACCTGTCACAGGCGCATCTAAGACACCAACATTTAACTCTTTCCCTTTGTCTGCCAATTGAACAGCAAGAGATGGTGTACTTGTTGTCATATCAATGAATAAACTCTTTGAATGTGCTCCCGCAAACAAACCTGACTCACCGTAATAAACTTCTTCAATGTCTTTTGGATAACCAACAATTGTAATAACAAGCTCAGCAGCTTCTGCTACTTCTTTTGGTGTATCTAACCATGTTGCTCCTTGTTCAACTAAATTATTGGCTTTTGACTTTGTTCGATTAAAGACAAACAATTCATGACCTGCTTCTAGAATGTGTCCTGCCATACTTTGCCCCATGACACCTAAACCGATAAATCCAACTTTCATGTTATGCCTCCTTATGATGTGTAAAGCGCTTTAGGGTTATTATAACATTGGTGCATGGGGAATGCTTTTAATATACATACAAAGTATACAAGAAACCCCATGCAGAGGCATGGGGTTGAAAATCACTTAATTCTATTTCCAGTATCTATATCAAAGTAGTGAACTTTATTTAAATTAAATGCTAGTTCAACTGTGTCTCCCACTTTTGGTTTTTGACGCGTTGAAATTTTTGCAATTAATTCATCTTCACCTAAAGAAGTGTATAGAACTATTTCAGATCCCATTAATTCCACAACTTCAACCAATAAATTAACAGTCGATTCTTTTGATGAATCAATTATTATTTGTTCATCATGAATGTCTTCAGGACGAATTCCTAAGGTTATTTCTTTACCTTGATATCCTTGTTCATCAAGTTTCTTCTTATATGGAAGAGCTACTGGTAATTTCGACCCATTATCACTCGTTACAAATCCATCTTTATATGTTACTCGTATTAAATTCATAGCTGGCGATCCAATAAAACTTGCAACAAACGTATTGGTTGGATAATTATAGACATCTTCAGGTATACCGATTTGTTGAATCTCTCCATCGTTCATTATAACAATTCGTGTAGCAAGGGTCATAGCTTCAGATTGATCATGTGTAACATATATTGTAGTTGTCCCTAATCGATTGTGCAGTTTAGCTATTTCACTCCGCATTTGCACTCTTAATTTTGCGTCTAAGTTTGACAATGGTTCATCCATTAAAAATATATTAGCCTCTCTTACAATAACCCTTCCTAAAGCCACACGCTGTCTTTGTCCTCCCGAAAGAGCAGCTGGTTTTCGCTCCAAGAAATCGTTAAGACCCAAGATATCAGCAGCAATTTTTACTCGTGAATCTATATCATCTTTCTTATATTTTCGGAGTTCTAAACCAAATGATAAATTTTCATAAACTGTCATATGCGGGTACAGTGCATAATTCTGAAATACCATAGCTATATTTCTATCTTTTGGAGCAACATTATTCATTACTTTTCCATCAATCAATAATTCACCATCGGTAATCTCTTCTAAGCCTGCAATCATTCTTAGTGTTGTTGATTTCCCACATCCCGACGGACCAACAAATACAATAAATTCTTTATCTTCAATTGTTAAATTAAAATCTTTTACTGAATAATCCTCGGCACCTTCATACTGCTTCTTAATACCTGCTAATTTAATAGAAACCATACTATAGTTCACCTCTTAATCTGTGACGTTGCAGTACTTTAACTTCATAACCACTTAAAGTTATTGTTCCTGTTTTTTCAACATTAGAATTCAAATTTTTCATTTTTTCATTTAGATATACGTCTTTCTCTTCTTCCGAAAAATTCATTATAAAATAATAATCATAATCATCATCTGATCGTCTTTGAATAGACACTTCTTTATTTGAATTTTTGATAACCGTGTCATTAAGTCCGATTTCTTCAGCAAAATCTTTATAGAAATAATGAAGCATTTCTTTATCTGTTCGTGCCGCAATATAAAATACCTGACCATCACCATATTGATTTTTTACTATGGCCGCTTTATTCTTCAAGTAACTGCTTTGATAATTAGCAATGACTTCTGATTTATTATTTTCTATTACGCCACAATAATCTTTTACTTCAAAAGTCTGTCCTTTATATAAAAGTTGATGCCGTTGTTTTGGATATAAGATATCCATTTCTAGTAATGATGAACCTACAAGATTTTCAATTCTCTCTTGAAAATCAGTATCGTGAATTAAATCGTTTTTGTCTACAATCCCAGTCATATAGGTTAAAACTACTTTCCCACCTTGCGATACATATTTTTCAATTTGCTGTAGTATATCTTCATCCATCATGTATAACATTGGTATGATCACTAATTTATAATCCCAGTTACTTTCATCTGGCGTAATAACATCCACACTGATATCATTTTCCCAAAAATATGAATAATGATTATGAATCGTTTCAATATAATTCATATTTTTAATTGAAAAGCCTTGTATATCTTTGAGTATCCAGTCATTTTCCCAATCATACATTATTGCTACATCAGATTGATTCATAGTATGAATTATCGAATCATAGTTTGTTAATGAATGTCCTAAATCCGAGACTTCATTAAATACTCGAGTATCAGTATCTCCATTTACACCAACAACTGCACCATGGAATTTCTCTGAAGATCCTCTTGATTGATGCAATTGAAAATATAATACACTATTAGATCCGTGTGCTACATATTGATGACCACTTAAAGGATGAAATCCAGGTTTCTTAGGTCTGTTTATGTCATGCCAATTCACAAAACTTGGTGTACTTTCCATCAATAGAAATGGTTGCTTTTTTAATGAACGATACAAATCGTTAATAAACCCAACCTTCATAGCTATTTCAAAATCCTCACTCCAATCATTATGCCAAGCAGGATAACTATCCCAGGATATCACATCAATTTCTTTTGCAAATTTGCTATAGTTCAATGCTTGAAAAGGCCATAAATCTACCGTATCTGCCATAAAATTTGTTGTAACAGGGATATCAGTTGAGAATTTTTTAATTGCATTAACTTCTGTCTTGTAAAAATCAATTGTTTGCTCAGTTACAAAACGTCTCCAATCTAAATTCAATGCATGTACGCCTTGTTCTCCTATACTAGAAGGTGACTCAACTTGGTTCCAATTAGTATATCTGTGGCTCCAAAAAGTACTCCAGTATGCTTCATTAATATTTTCAAGTGTTTCATATTTATTTTTTAGCCATTGTCTAAAAGCTCTCTGACATAGGTCACAATGACATTCGCCTGAAAACTCATTTGAAATATGCCACATTACTAAACTAGGATGGTTACCATATCTTTCAGCTAGTTTTGAATCTATTTTAGTTACTCTATCCCTATAATTTGGTGATGTAAAACAGTGATTATGACGTCCTCCAAACAACATTTTTTCTCTTTTTTCATTAGTTCGTAATACGTCTGGATATTTTTGAGCTAACCAATTAGGCCTAGCTCCACTGGGCGTTCCCAAAATAACATTGATATTATTTGTCTGGGCTAACTCGAATATTCTATCCAACCAATCAAATTCAAATTTATCTTCTTCTGGCTCCAACATACTCCATGAAAACATTCCAACGGTAATTGTATTTATATTAGCTTTCTTAAAAGCTTCAAAGTCTTTTTCAATCATTTCCGGATACTTAATCCATTGCTCGGGATTATAGTCCCCTCCATGCATCATTCTATTGTTAATCATTATCCTTTTGTACCTCCAGTAGTTAATCCTGTAATAAAGTATTTTTGTAGCATTAAGAATGCGGCTGCAATCGGTATACTTATTAAAATAGCTCCCGCAGCAAATGTTGTATAACTTGCTGTCATTGGATTTGTAACAAGTTGATACAACCCTAATGGTAATGTGTAATATTGCGTGTTTCTTAATACCACAGAGGAAATAGCAAAATCACCCAATGGACCAGTAAATCCATTCATTGCTACAACAGCTAACATGGGCTTTGCTAAAGGTAACAAGATTCTTCGAAATATTGTGAACCTTGATGCTCCATCTAACATCGCATTTTCATCTAATGATACTGGAATTGTATCAAAGTAATTTTTTAGTAAGTATGTATTCATAGGCACTTGTCCACCTACATAAATTAGTATTAATAAAAAGTGGCTATTAATCATTCCCAATAACTGAGCTAAAATGTAGATAGCAATTAACGCGGAAAACTGCGGAACCATCTGTAATAGCATAAATAATAATAGACTGTTTTTCTTTCCTCTAAATCTAAATCTAGAAAATGCATATGCCGTAAATGATACAAGAGTGAGCGATAAAATCATTGTACTTAAACTTACTTTTAATGAATTCCAATACCAATTTAAATATGGTAGATTCGCCTCATTATTAAATAATTTACGATAATGATCTAATGTTGGATTTGCAGGTATAATACTTGTGCTAGAAAGACTATCACCTGGATTGAAACTTGCTCCAATCGTCCATATTAAGGGATATACAATAATCAAGATTACTATTGCTAGAATTATATATGTGATAAGTAGTTTTTTTGTCTTTGATTTACCTTGATCCATCTATACCGTCTCCTTAAAAGATTTAGTTCTTCTAAATTGCCAAAGCGCTATTGAAACTACAATGACAGAAACAAAAATTGTTAATGCTGCAGCCAAAGCATACTGACTATTTTGTGTTGTTAATTTATATATCCAGGAAACTATTATATCTGTTCCTCCGGCAGTTGAGCCCGCTACAGCAGGTCCTCCGCCATTGAATAGGTAAATAATATTGAAATTATTAAAGTTCATAGTATATTGTGTGATTATAATCGGTGACATGGCAGTCATAATAAGTGGAAATGTTATGCGTCTAAACATTTGGAAACTGCCTGCACCATCAATCACTGCTGCTTCGTATAACTCATCTGGAATAGATTGAAGTACACCTGTTGTGACTACAAAAATATATGGAAAACCTAGCCATGATTGAATCATAATTAATGCTATTCGAGTCCATAAAGGATCATTTAACCAAGGGATAGGACTCACATTTAGAAAGGCTAATAGTTGATTATTAATCGCTCCAAATGAATCATTAAATAACGCCCCAAAAATTAAAATAGTTACAAACCCAGGTACCGCCCACGGAAGTATCAGCATAGTTCGAATAAATTTCTTGAATTTCACTCCACGTTGGTGAACTAAAACTGCTAGAAATACACCGATAGCTACTTGTAATGTAGATGCTACTAATGTCCAAATAATCGTCCAACCTAAGACATTAAATAAAGTAGAACGCCATATATCGACTGTAAAAATCTTCATAAAAGTCTCAAGCCCAACCCAATCTGCTAAATTTGCTGGCGCCGAATGATATAAGTCGTAATTTGTGAATGCTACTAAAGCACTGAAAACCAATGGGAAAATAACTGAGAATATTAATAAGATAAATGCCGGGCTCGATATCAAATAAGGGTAACCAGCATCTAAAAGATTATGATAACTTTTTACAATATTTGCAGGTTCTTCGCCATTATCTCGTCGTTTCCCGTTTTCATTTGCATCTTTAAGATTTATCAGGTAAAACCCTACACCAAATCCCATTATTATAAATGCTATAATACCTTCTGCAAGTAGGAAAACAGAATTATCCCTTGGAAGTTCAGTACCTAAGGTTACAAGCCCCCAAATTCCTACTGAAACAAAATCAAATGAAACGATTACAAACGCTATGGCAAAAACTAAAAATATAATCCCTTTTACAATTTGCTTATTATAAAATTGCCCAAATCCTGGGATAATCGAAAGTAATGTTGCTGTTCTTCTATGTTTATTTGTTCTCTCCACTACAACCATCCTTTTCTCTTTCTATAAAAGAAGGGAATGCATAAATACTACACTCCCTTAATAAGTTACTTATTATTGTCCTAGTGATTGGATTGTAGAAACAATTTGTTCCACTGCACTGTCGAGTGCTTCTTGAGGATTTCCAGATCCATTTGCGATTGTTTGTAAAGCTGTATCAATCGGCTCCCAGACTGAGTTCATTTCTGTTATACCAGGCGTTACTTGCGCATATTGTGATTGCGTAGCTATCGCTGTTGCCACTTCACTTTCAGAAACAATTGGGTCATCTGATAGGCTTGCTACTGCAGGTACTTCTAATGTTTTTTCATATCTTACTTTTGAGTTTTCTTCATTAGTTAAAAATTTAATAAATTCTTCAGCTAACTCTTTGTTCTCTGAATAACTTGAAACATTATAACTTTTTACTCCTATAAATGACCCCATATGTTCACCATTAGGTAATAGTGGTAATTCCGTAACACCAAAATCAATTCCTGCTGATGTAAACGGTTCAACATTCCAAGGTCCAGAAATTACGGCTGCAGCTTTACCTTCTGAGAATAGTGCGTCTAACATATTAATACCTTGTTCACCAACAATACCTGAAGGGAATATTCCATCAGCATAAAATTGTTGAATATATTCTGCAGCTTCAACCGCACCATCATTGTTCAATCCTATATCTTGTGGATCGTACTCTCCATCTTCATTCTGACCAAATACATAACCACCGTATGCATCTATTACTCCTCCTGCATAGTATAATTGATCCCAAAGTGCTAGAAATGCGAATTGTTCACTTGTGTTGAATTCTTGGGACAGCTCATACCACTCATCTGTTGTTTGTGGTAAATCCGATTCTTCAATTAACTCTTTATTATAGAATAGTATTTGCGTTTCTACTGCTTTGGGTAAGCCATAAATCGCATCTCCAATCATTTGAGATTCTAATGCAGATTCAACATAAATCCTTTTTGTTTCTTCATCAAGAGTCAACTCAGAAATCAACCCTTCAGTTACCGAGGTTCCTAATTGATCTGCTGGCATGGTTAATACGTCTGGCCCAGAACCAGCTGGTCCGTCTAATCTTAAATCTTCAATCTGTTGAGCATAATTTTTCTCAATAACTTCAACTGTTACATTGTATTCCTCTTCAAAAGCCGCTACAGCATCTTCAATTCCAATAGCTTTATCTTGATCTTCCCATATTACTAGTGTTTGCCCTTCACCATTACCTGTTGTCTCAGCAGATTCACCAGTATCTGTTTCTGAATCAGGTGCACATCCTATAAGTATTACAACCAAAAGCATTAATAAACTAGTCAACTTTACATTTTTTCTCAAAACTATTCCTCCTCTTAATAAAAGCGCTTTCTTTACTACTATGATACGTTTATAGTATATTTAAGTAAATAGTTTATAAACATTTTTTGATTATTTAGTAAATGTTTTTACTTATTTTGTAGTAATATATGTCATAGACATGTAAACGACCAAGTAAAAAAATATACTAATTACATCTATTTATTAATTAAGGAGGATATAAATGGTTACATTAAAAAACATATCAGAAAAAACTGGATTTTCAGTATCGACAATATCTAGATTATTAAACAATGATTTAACTTTATCAGTCACAGAAGATACAAAAAACATTATACTCACCGCTGCCCTGGACTTGGGGTATCCAAAAGAAAAAATCAAATTAAGTATTTATGATATTAGCGTCTACTACTGGGTAACAGATATCGAAGAGCTACATGACACATACTTTAGAGAATTAAGACTACATCTTAGTGAAAATAGTGAAAAACATAACATGAAACTCCATTATATTAGTAAAAATGAAGGTATTAAAAAAAGTATAAAAGGAGCTGACTCTTTTATTGCTATAGGCAGTTTCTCAAAAGAAGAAGTTACCTACCTAAACAAAAAGTATAGTTACGGCGTCTTTTTAGAATCTAATGTTCTTAGTGAAAAATTTGATACAGTTAATCCAGACTTAGATTGGATTACTAAAAATGCTATCAATCTAATGTTGAGTGCTGGACATAAAAATATAGGATTAATTTGTGGTGGATATTTTGAACCCGATTCTAACATGAAAATTCTTGATAGACGTGAAAGCGCCTTTAGACAATATTTAAGTACGTTTGGATTATTGAAGGAAGAAAATATATATACTGGCGGGAAATTTTCTGTTGAGACTGGCCATAAATTAGGTCAGAAAATCGTAGAAAATAACACGCTTAAATCACTACCTACAGCCTTTTTTGTAGCATCAGACCCTATTGCAGTTGGTGTTTTACAGGTTTTTAATGAAAATAAAATTCATGTTCCTAGTAATACAAATCTTATAAGCATTAATGATATTAATATTGCAAAATATATTTCACCGAGTTTATCTACCTATCATATTGATCGCTTTGCTTTAGCTAATACTGCCATCTTATTATTAAAAGACCAAAGAGAAAACCCTCGTCCTTTTAAT
The DNA here is from genome assembly GCF_042652985.1 of Ruoffia tabacinasalis. Lineage (NCBI taxonomy): Bacteria > Bacillati > Bacillota > Bacilli > Lactobacillales > Aerococcaceae > Ruoffia > Ruoffia tabacinasalis. The sequence continues at coordinate 20,118 of NZ_JBHSHQ010000062.1, forward strand.
AAAACTGTCTATGTTGGAGCGAATTTTATTGAGAGAGAGAGTTTTAAACCTAGAAAATAATTTTTTATGTTTCATTTATCCTAGTCATCATAAAACAGAAACATTTTTACATAAAAAATATGCAAAAACATATACCATTTTCGTTATAATATCAATATACTTAAGTAAAGGCTTACAAATATGTTATGTGGGCTTTCTTAATTACATTGAGAGGTGGATATATTATGTTATTAACAAATTATTTTGAAGATTTATCTGTAAACGAAGTCAATACTCTTCCTAGAAGAAACTACTTTATACCATATAAAAACAGGCAAGAAGCTCAAGAAAATCCTAACCGACGAGACTCATCTTACTATCACGACTTAAATGGGACTTGGGACTTTCATTACTTTGAAAACGTTCGATTAATTGAACAGCCTTATTGGTTATCAGAAAAAAGTGAACAAATTACCTTTGATTCCATTGCGGTTCCTAGCTGTTGGCAGTTATCTGGATATGGACAAATTCAATATACCAACGTTGAATTTCCGATTCCTTATAATCCCCCGTACGCACCATATGAAAATCCAGCAGGATTATATCGTCGTAAATTTACAATAGATAATTATAACTCTAGCTCTGATTACCATATTAACTTTGAAGGTGTTGATTCCTCTTTTTATGTTTGGGTTAATGACGAATTCATTGGTTTTTCTAAAATCTCTCATTCAAATACAGAATTTGATATCTCTTCTTTTGTACATGATGGTCAAAATGAAATTTCTGTTTTAGTCATTCAATGGGGCGATGCTACTTATTTAGAAGATCAAGATAAATTTAGATATAGTGGTATTTTTAGAGATGTATATTTATTGGAAAGAAGTCCACAAAGATTAAATCATTTTGTTATTACACCTGATATTTCTGAAGATTTAAATACCGCATCCATTGATATCCAATTTCTTGATTTTCGAGAATTAGGCGAGATTCATTTCTCTTTACTTGATCCTAATGGTGATATTATTGAAAATAGACAACTAGATGTTTCGCAATCCCATACGATTGAAATAGAGTCTCCAGTTCTGTGGAATGCTGAGGACCCAAATTTATATTTAGTATTATTAGAAACTGAAAATGAAACTTACCGACAAGAGATAGGTATACGCAAAGTTGAAATAAAAGATAACCAACTGTATGTGAATCATAAGTCTATAAAACTGTATGGAGTTAACCACCACGACACTCACCCAGAAACTGGTATGACTGTAAACTTAGATAACCAGATAAATGATTTACAGTTAATGAAAAATTATAATTTCAACGCAATTAGAACAGCTCATTATCCAAAAACTGCTGAGTTTTACGAATTAACCGATCGTTATGGTTTCTACGTAATGAGTGAATCAGATTTTGAATGTCATGGTGTGGTTGACCTATATGGACTAGGCGAAAACGATAATTATAATATGATTGCAGACGATGATCGTTTTAGTTTCGCTATTACAGATCGTATGGAATCAAGCATTGTACCTTTTAGAAATTTTTCTTCTATCATTATGTGGTCGGCAGGAAATGAAGGTGGGTACGGTATTGCAGTCGAGAAAGCATTAAAGCGTGGACGTGAACTCGATAGCACACGTCCTCTACATTATGAAGCTTATTATTATCATAACCCAAATATTGAATACGATGAAACATATATTGATATGTATAGTCGTATGTATCCCTCAGTAGAAGAAATTGATGATAAATATTTTTCAGACACAATTAATCGTCCATTTATCTTATGTGAGTATTCACACGCAATGGGTAATGGTCCAGGTGATTTCAAAGAATATTATGACTACATGATGAGCAAAGATGAATTTATTGGTGCTTTTGTGTGGGAATGGGCTGATCACGCTGTAAATATTAATCGTAATTCGAAAGAACCTGCTATATATCGTTATGGTGGTGATCATGGAGAGTTCCCTCATTATGGTAATTTTTGTATGGACGGGCTAGTTTTTCCTGACAGAACACCGCACACTGGCTTATTAGAATATCGTCAGGTACATAGATATTTACGACTTAAGAAATATGATTTAGAGTCTTCTACTTTCACTTTCAAGAGTACATTTGACTTTACATCCTCTAAGAATCACTACAATGTGAAGGTTGAGTATTTAGACTTAGACGGAAATGTGATTGATAGTGAAGATTTAGATGATATTGATGTGCCAGCCAGAGAATCAAAAGATTACCACTTGAAACTTAAACATAGCTTTGATGACATTTTAAGTCTACGATTTGTATACTTCACTAATAATGATTCTAATTACAATGAACAAGGCTTTGATTATGTGGAAGTACAATCATACTCACCCGCATTCAAAGAAAGTCAGAGTAATGTAACTATTTCTTATGAAGATAATATTGGGTCTATTGATGTTCAAACTGACGGTAATCTAATTCAATTTAATAAAGCTGATGGTGCTATTAAACAGATTTCCAAGAATAACACTAGTTTATTGAATGCTCCCTCTACATGGACAGTATGGAGAGCGCCAATCGATAACGACCGTAATATAAAAAAAGAATGGTATGAAGCCAGATATGACCATTCTTCTACACGAATTCATTCGTATTCAGTAAATGAAACAAGTGAAAGAATTGAATTACTATTTGAGGGCACTCTAAATTTAATGGGTAGACAAAATCTATTAGAATTAACAATCAAATGGACAATTTCTAAAAACGGTGAAATTAGTTTGGATCTAAATGCTCTTAAAGACCCTATTTTCCCATTCTTACCTAGATTTGGGATAATGATGCCATTAAATAAATCTTTTAACGACGTTTCATACTTCGGTAACGGTCCATATGAAAATTATGTTGATAAAAAACACGCAAGCTATCTTGCTTTGTTTAATGCCTCAATTGAAGACCTATATGAACCATATGTAACACCACAAGAAAATGGTGCACATGCTAATGTTAAAAAATTAAATGTGTTAAATAGTGAGAGTGATATAGAGTTTATTAGTGAAGATGGAATTTCATTTAATTTTTCTCAATACTCTACTCAACAATTAACTGACACTAGTCACAGAGATCAGTTAGTGATTGAAGATAATCATTATCTGCATATTGATTACGCTCATAGCGGATTAGGAAGTAATGCTTGTGGGCCAGAGTTAGCGGATGAATATCAATTGAATGAGGATGAATTTAATTTCAAATTTTCTTTTAAAATTTAGTTAACTGATGTAAAGAATATTAAAAATAGGATTAATGACCAATATAAATGTCATTAATCCTATTTTTAATGGAACAAAAAAAGGCGATAGCGCCTTTTTATATACATATTTAGTTTCAATGAAAAGAATTGATTATATTTATTATAAACGAATTACTTCCTCTGTATCAACATCAAAGAAATGAGCTTTATTCATATTAAATCCAAGTTCAACCATTTCGCCTGGGGCATGATAGTCTCTTGTATCAACTTTTGCTACAAAATTATGAGGGCCATGTTCTAAATAAAGCATCGTTTCTGATCCTAAAACTTCTGATACAGTTACTTGTGATTCTATAATCGACTCTGGATTTGCATCTAAAAATATTTGCTCCGACTGAATGTCTTCTGGTCGAATTCCAAAGGTAAGTTCTTTTCCATTATAACCACGGTCTTCTAATAACTTTCTTTGAGGTCCTGTTGTCTGAAGTTGATCTCCATTACCTAAGTCTATAATTCCATCTGTGTATTTTACTCTAAAAAAGTTCATTGCAGGTGAACCTATAAAGCCAGCAACAAACACGTTATCAGGCTTATTATAAACATCCATTGGCGATCCAATTTGTTGAATAAATCCATCTTTCATGATAACAATCCGATCAGCCATTGTCATCGCTTCGGTCTGATCATGTGTAACATAAATTGTAGTTGTATTTAACCGCTTATGTAATCTAGCGATTTCTGTCCTCATCTGTACACGTAATTTAGCATCTAAGTTCGATAGTGGCTCATCCATTAGAAACACTTCTGCATCACGAACAATCGCCCGACCTAAAGCAACCCTTTGTCTTTGTCCACCTGACAATGCTGCTGGCTTTCGTTTAAGATAATCATTTAATCCTAGAATATCCGCTGCATTTTTTACTCGTTTATCAATATCTTTTTTATCGTGTTTTCTTAACTTTAATGCAAAGGCCATATTATCATATACTGTCATATGCGGATATAATGCATAATTTTGGAATACCATAGCGATTCCTCTATCTTTCGAAGGCACATCATTCATTTTCTTACCATCGATTAACAAATCACCTTTAGTGATATCTTCTAATCCCGCAATCATTCTTAGAGTTGTAGACTTTCCACAACCTGACGGACCTACAAACACAATAAATTCATGATCTTTTATGTCAATATTAAAATCTGTTACAGAATAATTATCTGCATTCTCATATTTTTTGTGTACACTATTTAAATTTATATTTACCATTTTATTCTTCCTTTCGCGATCTTCGTTATATTATTTTACTGAGCCTAACATACCTGCTACAAAATATTTTTGCAGAACAAAGAATATGATTACTGTTGGTATCATCGAAACTAAAATCGCCAACATCATCACACCATAGTCTGGTGAATAACTAGATCCTAAATTCGATAATAGTAAAGGAACAGTTTGTTTATCTGGCGTTTGCAATGTAATCAGTGGCCAAATGTAATTGTTCCAACTATTCATAAATGTAATAATCGCAGCAGCAGCAAAAGTATTCTTCATTGTTGGCATATAAACTCGGAAGAATAAGCCAAATTCAGATAACCCATCAATTCGTCCTGCTTCAAGCAATTCTCTAGAGAACATTTTTGTATTTTGTCTAAAGAAAAAGATTAGAAAAGCAGTAGATATATATGGTAAGTATACGGAAGCATATGAATTTATTCCGATTAGTGGACTTACATTTGATAATAAACCGAATAATTGGAATAATGGAATAATTAAAGCAGCGAATGGAATCATCATTGAAGCTAATAAAATATTAAATACAAAATCTGAAACCTTACTTCTATAAATCTCAAAACCATACCCGGCCATTGATCCTAATAGTAAAGATAATACAGTTTGAAAAAATGCGATAATACTTGAATTTTTAAATGCGGTTAATAAGTCTGTTTGTGCAATTAATTTTTGCCAATTCTCAACTAACGCAGCTCCCGGTAATAATCTACCGCTTGTTACATCCATACTTACATTCGTTGCACTTACAATTAAGAAGTAGAATGGGAAAGCAAATATAACTGACATAACTATTAGGAAAATATATGTTAGTACTCTTTTAGTCATCTCTATTACCTACTTTCAATTGAATTAATGACAATACTATGATTACTACAGCGATTACAAATGAAACTGCTGATGCATAACCAAAGTCTGGAGTATACTTGAAACTTAAATTATAGATGTATTGGGATACAGTTAAAGTTGCATCACCTGGTCCACCTTGGGTAATATTCATTGTTTCATCGAACAGTTGAAGTGTACCAATTGTAGATGTAATTGATGTAAATAGAATCACTGGTTTTAATAATGGTACCGTTATTTTAAAGAATTTTTGAATTGGGTTTGCTCCATCAATATCTGCAGCCTCATATACTTGAGGATCTATATTTTGTAAAGCTGATAGGAAAAATATCATATTATAACCGGTCCAACGCCATGTAATGGCGATAATAATAACTACCTTTGCCCATACTGGATGTGATAACCAAAGAATTGGATTGTCTACTAAATTCAGAGACATCAGTAATTGATTAATCACTCCATTATTTGAGAATAAATATTTAAACACTAATGAGTATGCTACCAATGAAGTAACAGAAGGTAGGAAAACTAGAGTTCTAAAGAACCCTCGCATTTTTAATCTCTTCTGATTTAGTAATACAGAAAAGAACATTGCTAGAACAATCATTATTGGAACTTGAAAAATTAGAAATATAATTGTATTGAAAAATGCCTTTTTAAATACTGGGTCATTCATTAATCGTTTATAGTTATCTAAACCTACAAATTCTAAGTTCACCCCTGCTCCACTATTCAACGAAAGTATAAACGATCGAAACATTGGATAAAAATAAAATAAAGTTATTAATAATGTGGGTATAATAATAAATGCCCAACCCATAATTTTATTTCTTTTGCTATTACTCATGTAATTACTCCTAACTTTTAGATAAAGTGAAGCGATACTGTGTATTAATTCACAGCATCGCTTCATTTTTTATATATTTAGAATACTGAGTCTATTGTAGTTGATTTTCGGCTTGTTGCTGTGCGTTTTCAAAGACTTGGTCAATGTCTCCACCAGAGATAAACTCTTGCAATGCAGAAACCATAATATCTTCAATTGCATAAGTGTTCTCACCGTAATTTACTGCTGGAATTTCTTCAGACCATTCCGCAAAATTCTTGTAAATTTGTTGACCACCAAAGTACTCTACTTCAACATCATAAGTGTCAGTTTCAAGTACTGGTAAGTACGTTCCTACAGCACCGATTTCATTCATTACTTGTTCGTAAAATTCTTCACTAGACCCTACTGTTGCTGCTAAAAATTTAGCTGCCTCTTCAGCACCTTCAGTATTTAACACATAGAAAGATGATCCACCTAAGTTAGAAGCATTAACTGCACCTTCAAGTTCTTGTCTAGGCCATGGTACTACTGCCCAATTTCCTGCTTGATCTTCCTGTGCAGTAATAGATGGAGTAATCCAGTTTCCTTGAGGGACACTAGCGACTAAACCACCATTAAATGCTTGAAGCATTTGGGCCCAGTCATTATGTACATTAATTAAACCATCGTCATACATAGCTTTAAAAGTTTCAAAAGCTTCTTTTAATGCTTCATTACCACTAATATTTGGTGTCGTTCCGTCTTCTGTTGTATACCATGACCCACTTCCGTTAATCATTGCTCTGATCAGACCTAAGTCATTTAAATCCATAGAAAGTAACTTAACATCCGTTGCTTCTTGAATTCCTTTTCCTACTTCATGTAACTCTGCCCAAGTAATATCTGTCACATCTTCTAATGTATAACCTGCTTCTTCCAATAAATCAGTTCTAATGTACAACCCAGTTACACCAGTATCAAAAGGTATACCATATAATTGATCACCACTTGAAGTCGCCTCTGTTTTGTAAGAAGCAAAATCGTCTGTATTGATATAATCAGTTAATGGGAAAAATGCATCTGGATATGCTTTTAAGAAACTTTGTGCGCGGTAATCTTCAATTAGAACAATGTTAGGTAAACCATCAGTTACTCCTGAACTAAGCGAAGTGTTTAGTCTTTGAACAATATCATCTTGTGCACTCTCTACGATATTAATTGATACATCTGGATTCTCATCTGCATAAATGTCTTGTGCAATTTCTAAAGCACGAATATTAAATTGAGGATCCCAAGCCCAAGCTGTTAATTCCGTTTGTGCTTTTACCGTCGGATTACCGATACCTACGAAAAGACTTAGTAACATTGTGAAAACCATTAGTACTTTTGAAATAAACCATTTTTTCTTCATGTTTTTCTCCTTTTCTAACCTTTTAATGAAAACGCTTAACATGATTTAATTATAACCTATTTAAAGATGTTTTATATGATATAATGTTTATAAAGTATGGAAATATGTTAACTAGGGGGTACCTTTTTGCGAGAACTATGGAAACATTTTAAAATAGATGACTATGACATAAGAATAGACGAATGTGGCATTCAACAATTTAAATCTGATCAATTTTATTCATACAAAGTGTATCAAAATTTTGTAATACACTTCATTGAAGAAGGTAAGGGCGTTTTTATAGTTGATGATAAAACTTATAATTTATCTGCTAATGAAGGATTTATTATAAGACAAGGACAACATGTTACTTATTATGCAGATAAAGATAATCCATGGAAGACTTATTGGGTTGGCTTTGGTGGTAATGAGTTTTATAAATTTATCAAATATACATCAATTGAAAAGCAGCCTATTATAGAATATCCAAATGATAGCATGATTCCTGAAATCATAAAAAACATTTGTCTATATACTTTGAATACTGATGAGAATGACATAAATTTATTTTGGTATCATTCACATATATATCAACTTCTATATGCATTAAGTACTGAATTCCCTTCAAATAAACAAACAATTTTAACAGAGCAAGGTTACGATGAAATCGCATATGAATATATTAGCATTAATTATCATAAGCAAATTACAATTAATGAAATTGCTTCTTATATTGGGATTAGCAGAAGTTACTTATATAAATTATTTAAAGATACTTATAATATTTCACCTCAAGAATTTCTAATACAAAAACGGATGAATAAGGCGATAGATTTACTTCTTCATACACCTAAACCTATTAATATTATTGCAAAAGAGACCGGCTACGATGATCAACTTCATTTTTCAAAAGCTTTTAAATCAACTTATGGAGTTAGTCCTACTGAATTCAAACGCATTAATAACGTAGAGAAAATAATTTAATTATAATAGACAATCACCGAAGTTTGATGGGCTTCGGCTATTGTCTGTTTTCATTTTTAATTTTTTATTTTATTAAAAATTAATTGCTTACTTAAAAAATCACCCGCAGGTAAATCTATTGTCAATCCGCCGTACATTAACTCTGCTCCAGAATAAATAGTTTGGTTATCATTTAATTGATAAAATCCATCTGGTTCTAATCCTTTTAGTTTAATAGTAGTCTCCATTTGTTCAATCATAGAAAGTATTCGAACATAAGTTACAACAACTTGTCCATCTTTCACAAATTGAACAGCGGTTTCATTTGAGCTTAATCCTGGGTTAATTAAACGATATTGTTTACCTAATTGTACTGTATGACGTATAGTTTTATATCGTGCAATTTGTTCTTTAACACTATCAATTTCTTTGCTCGAAAGGCTTGTCAAGTCCAATTCATATCCTAGGTTCCCCATCATTGCAACATCTCCGCGTGTTTCTAAAGGTGTGCTTCTATTTACTTGATGGTTTGGTGCTACTGATACATGCGCACCCATGGATATGGTAGGGTATAAGTAACTTGATCCGTATTGAATCGCTAATCGATCAATCGCATCAGTATTATCACTTGCCCATACTTGTGGGAAGTATCTCATCATTCCTAAATCATTTCTCCCACCACCACCTGCACAACTTTCAAATAGAACCGTTGGGTATTTATTCGTGATATATTCCGTTATTTCATAAAGATTCAACATATACTTATGTGATTGTTGCATTGTTTCGATGAAGCTACTTCCATTACCAATATTTGTTATATTTCGATTCATATCCCACTTAATATAATCAATATCATGATTCGCTAGAATATAATCAAGTGTTTCTTTAATATACTTCACCACTTCTTTATTAGATAAATCCAATACAAGTTGGCTTCTAGAATACGTATGTTTTCGTCCTGGAGCTTGAATGACCCATTCAGGATGTTCTCGATATAAATTACTTTCTTCAGATATCATTTCTGGCTCTACCCAAAGTCCGAACTGTAATCCTAAATCTTTTACTTCGGTAATTAATTCTTTAAGTGATCCATTTAACTTCTCTTCATTCACGTTCCAGTCTCCCAACGCTCTAAAATCATCACGTCGATCTCCAAACCAACCATCATCTAGAACAAATAATTCGATTCCTGTTTCTTTTGCTGTTTTGGCTAATTCAAGTAACTTTGATTTAGTAAAATCAAAATAAGTCGCCTCCCAGTTATTTATCAATATAGGTCTAATTTTATTTGAAAACCGCCCGGGAATAATATGGTTTTGAACAAAGAATTGACTCTCTTGAGTTAGACCCGTAAAGCCTTTATCCGAAAAATTCATTACTGCTACGGGTGTGTTAAATGATTCTTGCGATTCAAGACCCCATACAAATTTTTCAGAATTTATTCCTGCTAATACTCTTACCTCTCCTAATTGACTTTGTTGTACTTTAATTTTAAAATTTCCACTATACATTAATTGAACTGATAGTGCATTACCATAATCTTCGCTCGTTTCTAAATCGCTCAGAATAATTGATGGTGTATGACTATGTCCAGAGGCTCCGCGATTCGAACTCACTTGAAAAATTCCTTGTTCAAGTTTTATTTCCTTCACTGTTTTTTCTCGGGCATATGCTCCTTGAAAGCTTTTAACCTTGTATTCTTGTTTCGGTAAATCCAACATCACGCTCATTGCCTCATGAAGCTTTATATTTTCATCACCAAGATTAATTACCTCAGAAAATGTTGTGATTGTGTTACTGTCTGAATAAACAGTATAAAACAATTTCAATCCAACCTTAGCAATCTCGTCTTCTAAATAGATAATAAGTGTTTCTGCTTCTTCATCGCTTGTATATGGATTTGGTAACTTTTTAGATTCTTCGATTCCACTAATTATTTCATAATCCTTATATTTAAACTGTAATAATTCATTGTTACTGTGTTCAATTTGAATAGAAGGTTGTCTCGTATCGCCTAAACCAGTAACACCAACGACTTGACGTAATGTGTCCAACGAAAATGTTCGATCGTTTTGCGTTGGATTCGCAGAGAAAGAGTGATCTTTTTCAATTACAGCATTTGAATGATTATATTGATTAATTCTCTTACCTACATGCTTTAAGAATAAATAGCCTTCTCTTTCTTCTAATATAATGGACATATCTTTAGAGTGAATATAAAATAATTGGTCTTTTTTATAAATCGGCATTCATACATCTCCTAATCTTTCTGCTAATATTTATAGTCATGAGAATAATGTAGCTATTCAACATACCCTGCTGGATTTGCTTTATGCCAATTCCAAGCTGTTTGAATAATATCTTCAATTGTTTCATAAGCAGGTTGCCAGCCTAATATCTCTCGGGCTTTCTCACTCGCTGCGACTAACTTCGCTGGGTCTCCTGCGCGTCGTTCTCCCATAATAGCTGGAATATCTTTACCGGTCACCTTACGGGAAGCATCAACGATTTCTTTCACCGAATACCCCGTACTGCTTCCTAAGTTAAAAATCTGACTGTCATTGTGTTGGTTTAAATATTCTAAAGAGAGAATATGTGCTTCAATCAAGTCCTCTACATGCACATAGTCTCGGATACACGTGCCATCTGGCGTGTTATAATCGTCACCGAAGATGGTGATTTCCTCACGTTGTCCTAAAGCTGCTTGGAGTACAATGGGAATCAAATGAGTTTCTGGATCATGATCTTCGCCAATCTCACCGGTTCTTAGTGCGCCGGCAACATTAAAGTATCGTAAGGATACAAATTTAATACCATAGGCCAAATCACACCATTTAATCATGTTCTCCATCATTAACTTACTTTCCCCATAGGGACTCGTCGGTTGTTTAGGCTCGGCCTCGGTGATTAGCGATGCTTCTGCTTCGCCATACACGGCTGCAGTGGATGAAAAGATGATTTTCTTAACATCATTTTCTTGCATGGCTTCTAATAGCACTTCCATACCTACCACATTGTTATTAAAGTATTTTAATGGTTGCTCCACTGATTCACCCACTAATGAGCTCGCAGCGAAATGGAAAATCGCTTCAATCGAATCTTCTTGAATAATTTGATTTAATATTTTTTTATCTCGAATATCGCCCAAATAAAACTTAGCCGAAGCATCCACTGCCTCACGGTGTCCTGTGATTAAATTATCCAGAACGCTCACCGCGTAACCTTTTTTTACTAATTTATTAACGGCGTGGGAACCAATATAGCCCGCACCACCTATAACTAATACATTCATCTCTTTCACCCTTTACACTTGGTTCAATGCGTCGATAAAGCGGATAAAACCTGCTCGACCTTCATCTGTCTGTTTGAATACTCCTGCATCTTCTAAAACGCGTGCAAACTTTTCAGTTAAATTTTCCTCTAGCACTACTTGAACGTTTTCCTCAGTGATTGTCTCTGTTTTCTCTGACATTTCTTTTGCCCATGATTGATGGATCGATGTCACTTCTTCAATGCTTGATTGATTTAAAAGGAAAGCTTTAACCGTTTCCAACTCTGTGACTAATCGTGGTGGTAATACAGCTAGGCCCATCACCTCTATTAGACCAATATTTTCTTTTTTAATATGTTGTACATCTTGATGTGGATGAAAGATTCCGTCAGGATGTTCTTCGCTGACACGATTATTACGAAGAACTAAGTCCATCTCATATTTGCCATCTTTAAATCGGGCAATTGGTGTCACTGTATTATGTCTCACATCATCTGTAAAAGCGATAATATCCAATCCTTCATCAGAATAATTAATCCACTGATCCAAAATAAAGGTAGAAGCATCAACTAAGGCTTTGTTATTCTCACTTCTTAAACGAATCACTGACATCGGCCAATGTACCAATTCCGCTTCAACATCACTAAATCGTTTGATATTAATGTTTTTAAAGCTTTTCGCTTTCTCCATCGGGAAGGTGTGATGCCCACCTTGGTAATGATCATGCGCTAAGATAGAACCTCCCACACGTGGTAAATCTGCATTTGATCCTACAAAATAGTGCGGTAATATTTTAACTATTTCAAGGATATTATTAAAACACTTTCGGTCCACTGCCATCGGCATGTGTGTTTCATTTAAGAAAATAGAATGCTCATTGTAGTAAACATAAGGTGAGTACTGAAAACCATATGTTTCTTTCGGTAAATCCAATCGAATGATGCGATGATTTTGTCGCGCGGCATGATTGGCGTGCCCTTCATAGCCTTCGTTTTCCATACAAAGTGCACATTTAGGATAATGAACACTTGCTTGTTTCGATGCTTTAGCAATTTCTTTTGGATCTTTTTCCGGTTTAGATAAATTTATTGTGACTTCTAAATCCCCATATTCACTTTCACCAGAAAAGATAATATTTTTGGCGATATTTCGTGTTTTAATGTAGTCATTTTGTTGTGATAAGTTATAAAAATAATCTGTAGCATCCTCTGGACTTTCATTATATTTGTCCCAGAAAACATGATTCACTTCAGATGGTAGCGGAGTGATTAAGTCCATAATTCTTGCTTCCATTATCTCAGTGTCGGATTGAGTTTCTTCAATAATGTCTTTCTCTTTTGCATATTGAACTAACTCATCCATATAGTCTAATAGGGTAGTCTCTGTCTGAGCTGACTCAGGCGCACCCGCTTCTTTTAAGTTTAATAAAGCTAATAAGCGATTGACCGAATAATTATAATCTAGTTCATCTAATAAGTTTAATTGAATCGCTTTATCAACAAACTGATGAATTGTTTTTTGAATTGTTAATCCCACAAAATTCCTCCTGTCTGATTATCTAAGCCTCTAACTTCTTAGCACCGTCGCCAATTTCTGCGATATAAAAACTCGCTTTATAACCTATCTTATCTTTATATTCCGTTCCAATTAATTCAATCGCATCAGCTACGACTCCTTTATTAACTAAAGCAATCGCACATCCCCCCATACCAGCACCAGTCATTCGTGCACCTAATACACCTTTTTGTTTCCAAGCCGCCTCTACTAACGTATCCAACTCTATACCTGTCACATCATAATCATCTCGAAGACTAACATGTGACTTATTCAATAGTTCACCAAATGCTTCTAGTTTATTTTCTTTTAGCATTTCTACAGCTTCTTGGGTACGAGAATTTTCATATACGGCATGGCGAGCTCGTTTTACTAAAATATCATTACTTATCAATTCAACGTTCGAATCAAACTCCTCATTCGACAAATCACCTAATGTTTGAATGGATAATTCAGATTGAAGTTCTTTGAGCGCTGTTTCACACTCTTGTCGTCGTTGATTATACTTAGATTCCGCCAATTCTCGACGTTTATTTGTATTCATTATAAGGATCACATTGTCACCAAATTCAGCTGGAACTAAAGTGTAATCTAATGTATTCACATCTAAATAAATGGCGCTTCCCTCTTTGCCCATACCTACCGCAAATTGATCCATGATGCCAGAATTTAACCCTATAAATTCATTTTCAACTTTTTGACCAAGTTTTACTAAATCTAAACGCTCTAAATCTAAATCAAACTCATGCTCAAGCATCACACCGATTAACAATTCCAAAGAAGCTGATGAAGAAAGTCCTGCTCCATTCGGGATATTTCCATAGATTAGTAAATCAAACCCTCGGTCAACTTTATGACCCGCTTCTTGAATATATTTAATCATCCCTTTTACATAGTTTGTCCAATTGTCTTCTTTATTAAAACTCAATTCTTCTAAATCAAATGAGATAATTCCTAATTCTTCAAAATTCTCAGATAGACAATTGACTTGACCGTCTTCACGTAATCTAACTATCCCTAATGTCCCTTGAGTAATCGCACAAGGTAGCACATGCCCTCCATTGTAATCAACGTGTTCGCCAATTAAGTTCACACGACCTGGGGAGAAATATGTAGATGTGGGTTTCTCGCCAAATTTGTCTGTGAATTTCATTTTTAATTCCTTAATAATTTGTGCTTCCATAAAATACCTCCATTTAGACTATAAAACCTGTCACCAATTATTCTAAAATCTATTTTCCTCTTGTTAAGTTAAACGTTTTCATTTAGAATTATAACACATCTATCCATATTATCATCATCGAATTGTTACAAATTTACAAATTGCTTTTTCACAAATAACATGACTAAACCTCTACAAATTAACAAAAGTCGTATTTACAAAGTTATTCTTTGTGAAAAATCAGGAATTATAGTCTTTTTTTATTTCGATTTTAGATAACTTAGGTCAATATAAATATTATTATAGAAAGGTTGATATCATGGACACACAAGAAATTTATAAAAAAATGCATTCTGGAGAAATTTATTTTGAGAACTCTGAGACACTAGATGACCAAGCTAAATACCGTGACTTACTTTTTCACTTTAATCATACTTTACCTAGTGATATAAAAAAGAAAGCAGAAATTCAAGAAAAGCTTCTTGGCTCTATAGGAAAAAACTCTTATATCGAACCTCCTTTTCATGCTAATTGGGGTAAAAATACATATATTGGGGAGAATGTTTATATTAATTTCAGCTTAACCTTAGTTGATGACACTCGCGTCGAAATACAAGATCATGTAATGATTGGACCTAACGTCACCATTTCCACCGCCTCACATCCTTTGGATTCTGAATTACGACTAAAAAGTGCTCAGTTTAATAAGCCTGTTGTCATTGAAAAAAATGCTTGGATTGGAGCAAATGTTACAATTTTTCCTGGTGTTGTTATTGGCGAAAATAGCGTTATTGGTGCTGGTAGTATCGTAACTAAAGATATCCCTAGTAATGTGCTAGCATTTGGTTCACCTTGTAAAATTATAAAAAAAATATAAATTCTTATCTGTAATATTTTATTAAAATTAACATTATGGAGGCGTTTACTTAATTATGGATTATACAATTAAACACTTTGGTTCTTATAAAGGTAAAGATTATGATCTGATTCAAATTTCGAATAGAAATGTTGTCATTTCATTCACCAATCTAGGAGCTCGTATTAATCAATGGAAGATTGGTTCGGATAATTTGATACTTGGATTTGATAACCCACTGGAAGCTGAAAAAGGAAAAAGTTATTATTACGGTGCTTCGATTGGGAGAGTTGCTGGGAGAATCACTCGAGGAAAATTTAGTATCGATAGTAAAAAATATCAGCTGCCTCTGAATGAAGGGGATAATCACTTACATGGAGGTCCGAATGGTTTTGATTTAAAGTATTGGGACTATGACATCACACAAACAAACTCAGAAATTAGTATTACATTTAATTTAACTGATCAAGATGGAGAGAATGATTTCCCTGGCACTTTAAAAGCACAAGTAATCCATACTTATTCCACAGATAATGAGTGGAAAGTGACATTTAAAGCCAAATCAGATAAAGATACTCTCTTCAACCCAACAAATCATGTTTACTTTAACTTGAATGGATCACATTCGAAATCAATACTTAATCATAAACTTAAAATCGAAGCTAATTCCTTTGTCCCTGTTAAAGCAGATGGCACACCAGTTGGTGATTTCATGAGTGTAGAAGGCACTGCTTTTGATGTTCGAGATCGTAAGATTATTGGTGATTTATTTGGTTTGAATGATGAACAAGTTGAACTAAAAGATGGTTTTGATCATCCATTTGTCATTCAAGACAATGCTTCTGATACTCCAATAATATTGTCGGTGCCTGAATTAAATCGCCGAATTGAAGTGTCCACAGATCGAAATTCAGTCGTAGTTTATACACATAATGTTGTTGACCCACCAATGACTATTTGGGGTGAAGAGTTAAAACCATATGCGGGAATTACGCTTGAAACACAAATCATACCAGATGCGATTAATCATGAAGGTTTTGGGAATGATGTTTTGAGACAAGGGGATTTATTTGAAAGTAGTACTGTATATAAATTAGTATACTAGTTTATATACCATCCTTTATTAATAACAAATTTTTAACTAAAGCTTTTCTACCCCACAAGGTTAGAAAAGCTTTTATTTTAAATACAAAAAAGCAACAAATTTTGTTGCTTCATCAAAAATACAATTTTTTTAAGATATATCAGCTAACTTAGCTGCAATTGGAGAATATACTTATTCAACAAAGCAAAATAGAATAATCAACATTAATATCCGTTCAGGTATCGGAGCAGGTATAACTTATCTTGGTAGGATGCAAAAAGGGACTCACGGAAGATTCGGTGAAATAGCACACACTATTTTATTTCCAAACGGTGTAGAATGCCCCTGTGGAAATAGAGGATGCTTAGAAAGATATGCCTCTCTAAACGTACTTTGCAATACTATTAAAGAAAAAAAGGGTTTGGAAACTATTGAAATTAACGAAATTGCTGAATTTTGGACTAATCAAGATAGATTAGTTACTAATGAAGTATTAACTAATCTTGAATATTTAAGTATCGGAATTAATAATCTTATTTCATCATTTGATCCAGATGAAATTATTATTAATAGTCCCCTTGTCAATAAAATACCGGAGTTATTATCTTATATCAAAGATAATTTAAAAAGCCATCTTACAAAAGAAACAAAATTATCTATCAGCTGCTTAACTGATAAAGCCACTGTTTACGGTGGGATTGCTGTTGTTTCTTCATCTTATTTAAATATTCCAGATTTAAAATTTTTGAATGAATAGACTATATATATACTTGTTATTTTATATTCTAAATACCAATAATTGGAATACTTAAAGCAGAGGTTTTAGTTATTTAATCAGTCGATATATTATTAAAAAAATAATATTTCAACTTAAATAATAAATATAGTGCAAAAATTTTAGGATAAAGTGGATATATCGGTCTTAAAGAGCCACTTCGTCGGACATAATTGAGCCACCTAAATCGCTCCTGCTAG